>JBKJZS010000492.1:0-11365 GCA_046714915.1 Polaromonas sp.
CTGCTGGCTCATTTTTTCACGGGTATACTTGGGCCACAGCACCCAGAGACGCAAGGGCTGGTTGACGCGCGCCGCCATCTCACCCGCCTCAACACCGGTGCCGGCAAAATAGTCTGCCCGCACCGCCCCCACAATGGCGCTGCCGGTGTCTTGTGCAAACACCAGCTTCTGCAGATTGGCCCCGCCGCCGCGGGATGACAGCCACACAGGTGTGCCATAGGGAATACTGCCTGGGTCTACTGCAATTGAGCGCCCCGGCGTGAGCGCGACACCCTGCGCACCTTTGGGGCCGAATGCAGCGTCGAAATCGCTGAGTGCTTCTTCCCGGAAAAAGATGTAGCGGGGGTTGCTCCAAAGCAGTTGCGGCAGGCGCTGCGGGTTTTGCGAAACCCAGGTTTTGGTGGCGTCCGGCCAGGGATTGATCTTGGTTACCCCCTGTTCAAGCAACCACTGATTGACGCTGCGATATGGCCGGTCGTTGGTACCGGCGAATGCGACCCGCACGGTGCGCTGGGAGCCATCGGCCTCAGTGAGGCTCAGCCGTCCGGAGCCCTGGATGTGCAGCAGCAAAGCATCAATCGGGTCGACCAGCCAGGCGATTTCCCTTCCTCTCAATGCGGCCTGCGCCTCGGGCAAGGTATCGATTTCCTGGCGGGTGTACCAGGGTTTGCGGGTGCCAAGGTCGGCCGGGGGCTGGTACAGCGGCACCATGTAGCCGTTGCCGGGCTGCCGGCTGGCCTTAAGCACAGGTTCGAAATAACTGGTGAGCAAGCCCTCTGCCAGACCTTGCTGCGTTTCGACCCGGTACGGCTGCAGCCGGCTCATCATCCAGGCCCGTTGCTCTTCACTGGACGCAATGCTCAAGCGCCGCACCTCGCCGCACAAAGGCAAAAACACAGGTCCAGGCCGCTCGCAGCTTCTGAGCCAAGCGTTCCAGGCTTGAAACAGGGTATCGCTCTCAAAGCCTGGCAAATCGGCCCACCGCACGGGGACCCAACGGCTTTTACCCTGCACGATAGCAGCCAGCGGGCCCAGGCCGTCGTCCGGCCGCGCCGGACTGGTAACACCGACAGGCAACGGCGGCAACGGCGCAGGAACGGGCGCGGGCGCGGTCGCACAGGACACGAGAGCCAGCGCGGCGACGATAATGACAGCGGTTTGTGCAATCCTCGGAAAAACAGTCATGGCCTTACTCTTACTCGAAGCCCTGGGGGCCTTGCTAATTTTGGTCTTCATCGTCTGGTGGACAATGTTCTCTGGCCGCAAGAATGGCGAACGCAAAGACAATGCCGGGAATGACGCCAGCCGTCAAAAGCCAGGTGATTCGCTATAAATTACGTAGCAAATTGGCCAGCTCCACCGCCGACTTTACCCTCATTTTTTCAAATACGCGGGCGCGGTGAACTTCCACCGTGCGCACGCTTATGTCGAGCTGGTCGGCCACCAGCTTGTTCGGCAGGCCCTCCACCACCAAAGCCATCACGTCACGCTCACGATCGGTCAGGCCCTCCAGGCGGGCCCGCAGGCTGGTGTGCTCGCTGCGCTGGGCCAATGCTGCAGCAGACCGCGCTAGCGCCTGCTCGACGCGGTCTACCAGCACATTGCCGGAAAAAGGTTTTTCGGAAAAATCGAAGGCTCCTCGCTTGACAGCATCAACCGCCGTCGGCACGTCGGCATGCCCGGTCAGGAAGATCACCGGCAAGGTCGGCAGTAAGCCGTAACCAATCAGCTTATCGAACATCGCCAGCCCACTCATGCCGCCCATGCGCACATCGAGCAGAGCGCAAGAGGGCGACTTGATCTCAAACCGGCCTGAGATCCGCGCGTCAAACGCCTCGGCACTGTCAAAGGACTCACTGGGCAGACGCCGCGAACGCAACAGCCAGGCCAGCGCCTCGCGTACGCTGACATCGTCATCGACGATGTAGACGGTAGCGTTCTGGATCGGCTCCATTGCAATTCCTTTTTAGGTCCTAGGCCGGCAGCATGGCGACTGCGACCGCCACCGGCAATGTGAATGTGAAAACGGTCCCTTGCGGCAGCACCGCCTCGAATCCCAGGAAGCCGCCATGCTGCTCGATCACCGTGCGGCACAGGCTCAGCCCCAAGCCCATGCCTTCGGCCTTGGTCGTGAAAAACGGCGTGAACAGCTGCTGCGCCACCTTCTCCGAGATGCCTTCGCCATAGTCTGTCACGGAAAACTCCACCCAGCGGCTGTGTGCGTTGGATGCGGCCGGCCGCACGCGCAAGGTGAGCACTTTCTCGGCGCGCCGGCTTTTGTCGAGGCCCTGCATTGCCTGCATGCCGTTACGCGCCAAATTGAGTAGTACCTGCTCGACCATGGTTCGGTCGCACAGCACCGGACCGCAGCTTTCATCCATCTGAACCAGGATCCGCACCGCCAGCTTGCGCGCCTGCAGGCTGATCAGCGGCATCACGGCATCGACCAATAGGCGCGGCGCGATCGGCTCGCGCACCTGGTCGCGCCGGCGCACAAAGTCATGCACGCTTTTGATGACCTTGCCGGCGCGCTCGGCCTGCTCCGCGATGCGGCGCATGGCCAGCTGCAGGTCCTCGCTGTCGGGAGGCTGCTGCGCATTGGCCGCCGCGCTTTGCAGCAAATTCAGTGAGCCGGTGGCGTAACTGGAAATAGCCGCCAGCGGCTGGTTCAGCTCGTGACTCAACAGCGAGGCCATCTCGCCGACCATGGCCAGCCGGGCCGTCGCCTGCAGGCGGTCCTGGCTGGCGCGCGACAGCTCCTCGATCCGACGTTGTTCGCTGAGATCGAGAATGGCGCTCATCCAGCCGGTCTGTGTGCCCTGGGCATTGATCAGCGGCGCCTCAATGATCAGCACGGGAAAACGCGATCCGTCGCGCCGCATGAAGACGGACTCAAAGCCCTCGCGCGGAAGCGTCGCGCCTACCGCCAGCCGGCTCGCCTGGCGTTGTTCGTACTCCTCCACCTGCTCGGGCGGCCAATAGGGCGGAGGTATGCCGCGGTCCAGCAACTCCCTGGCTTCGAGTCCCACCATCTGGCAAAAGGCAGGATTCACGTAAGTCACCCGCCCCTGCAGGTCCCTCGCCCGCATACCGGTCACCAGGGAGTCCTCCATGGCCTTGCGAAACGCCAGCGCGTCGGCCAGGTCGTGCTCGACCTTCAGGCGCCGGCGCATGTCGCGACCCAGCAGCGCCAGCACGGCCACCAGTGCCATTGACATGGCCGTAACCAGTGCCGTCAGCAGGTTGGGAAACAGCGCGGGAGTTCCGAGCCGGCTTTCCAGTCTGAGCACCAGCGTGTTGCCAGGCAAATCAAGCAGGTGCTGGGCCATGTAGGCCCGGCTGCCGCGCGGCGGGTTGCCGTACATCGCCAGGCGGGTGCCGTCGGCCTCGGTAAACGCCAGGCTCTGACCCCGCGCCAGCTGCTTGCCGACCCGCTCGGACAGGAGATCCGGCAGCGAATAAGTGGCCACCAGATAACCCGCCAACCGGCCGGCTGCCAATACCGGCAGGCACATGTCGAGCACCTCGATTCCCAGCCCGTCGGACTGAGGCAGGAAATAGCTGGTCGAATAGGAAGGGCCGCTGAAGCGGCGTGCCGCCGCACAGGCAAAACTGACATCGGTCTGCGTATTGTCCCGGCCCAACCGCTCAAACACCGACGTGCGGTAGGGTGTCTCCGCATGCGCCACCGGCACCAACGCCACATCGCGCCATTCAACCCGCATGATCTCCCGGTGCTCGCGCAGCATGTCGGCTGCCGGGAGACGCCATGCCTCCGGGCTGGGGCGCTCCGCCTGCAATGCCTGAAAACTCTGGATGTTGCGCGTCAGCGCGGCCCGGATATCGGTGGCCGCTTGCGCCGCGTCCTGCTCCAGCCGGCTTTGCACCAGACTCGATTCGTAGCGCCCCGCGAGCCAGACCAGGGTCGAGAGCAAACCGACCAGCAGCGCGACCAGCAACACCCACAGCGTCCAGCGCCGGCTCCAGCGCCTCCGGCTGTGGGCCTCATCGGTCGGCTGCCTCACAAACGCCCATGGTTCAGCGCAGGTAACTGCAGACGGATGGCCCGCAGGCGCTCCGCTTGCACAGTGGCCATGACCACCTCCGGGCCTTGGGCGTGCTGCGACAGAATCTCCCCCCAGGGATCGGCGATCAGGCTTTGGCCCCAGGTACGGCGCGCGTTCTCGTGCACGCCGCCTTGGGCCGCAGCCACCACATAGGCCAGGTTTTCAATCGCCCGTGCCCGCAGCAGAACCTCCCAGTGCGCCTGGCCGGTGGTCAGGGTGAAGGCACTGGGCACCAGCAACAGGTCCGCCCTCATGGCCCGGTAAAGCTCGGGAAAACGCAGGTCATAGCAGACGCTCAGGCCGACCCGGTAGCTGTGGCCATCAATCGACGGCAGATCGAAGGTCACCGACTTTGCGCCGCTTTCGATCACGCGTGACTCGTCGTACTGCTCCAGCCCATTGTCAAACCTGAAAAGATGGATTTTGTCGTAGCGCGCCACGCACAACCCCGTGGGCGCATAAACCAGCGAGCTGTTGTGTACGTGACGGCTGTCGATCGCGCCAAGGGGGACGGTGCCGCCGACAATCCAGAGCTTGAACTCGCGCGCACATCGGGCCAGAAAATCCTGAATCGGCCCCTGGCCCGGCACCTCTTGAATGGCCAGTTTGTCGGTGTCTTTAAAGCCCATCAGGCAAAAGTGCTCCGGCAGCACGGCCAGCTCGGCGCCTTGCGCGGCAGCACGCCCGAGCAGCTGCCGGGCCATTTCCAGGTTGGCCGGAACGCTGGCACCGGAGACCATTTGGAGCGCGGCGACTTGCATGGTTACCTGGTTTCTCCGGTGTTCTCGCCGGACTTGCTCGCTGTCACGGGCTTGCGTTCGATCTTGGTAATCTTCGGATTGGTCCAGGTTCCGTCGATGTGAAACTCCTGGGTCGCCGCGTCTATCAGCGGGCGTCGTAGAAAATACTGGGCCAGGAAAGAACCCAGGCCAATGGCCGGGTTGATGACGGTGGCAATCAGAGACGCGGTGCCAGCGTTGATTTCCGGCACCACGACGACCCTCAGGTCCTGCGTTTCCCTGGCAATGTCGGCGCTACCTTCCATCAGCACGGCGGCATTGACGCCTTTCATCTGCAAGTTATTGGTAAAGGCCAAGCCTTGGTTGATATTGACATCGCCGCGCACAAAGTCAAAGGAAAACCCGTCGGAAAATACATCGCGGAAATCCAGCGTCAAGCGCCTTGGCAAAGCCTGCAGGCTGAGCACCCCCAGCAGCTTGGCGATGCCCGGGTCGGCCTTGAGAAACTGACCCGAAGCCACATTCACGTTGAACTGCCCGTTCAGGCTCGGGTAGTCCAGGCTCAGCGGCGATCCGATCCAGGCAACCTGGCCTTCCAGCCGGCCTTTACCGCGGCGGATCACATCGCTCATGCCAAAACGTCTGAGCAACTCGCCCGTATCGGCAATATCCAGCCTGAAGTCCATCACGGTGCGGCGCCGCTCGACCGCTGCGCGCGACCCCCCCGGCGACTGGCCGGTCGCCACACCCAGTGCCTGTTGCGCATTGAGCGCGACCCAGTTGCCGGTCGCCATCAGCGTCGCCTCCGGCAGAATGATATTGAGCTTGTTAAGTCGCCACTCACGCGCACCACCTTCGCGGGCCACCGTGCCGGAGCCGCGGTTGATCGCTTCAATTTCAACCCGGCCCAGCTTTTTACCGCGCAGCTCCAGGTCCTCGACCATGATGTCGAGCGCCGGAATATTGGCGGGTTGCTCATTGAGAATGGCCTCCACCTCGCTGGCCGTGTTCTGGCCCAGGCTCAAGCGGGACAGGCGTCCATACAGTCGGCCCGCGCCAGCGCCGCCGGCCTGGCGAAACTCGACATAACCATTGAGTTCCGTCGCATCGATGTTGGCACGCCAGGTCAGTCCGTCGCGCGAGCCGCCCAGCACCACGTTATGCAGTTTGCGCCCCTCCAGCGCCAGCTCTTTGGCGCGTATCGCTATGCTCGTCGGCAAATAACCCAGCACGGCGCTGGCCGGGGTCAGCCGACTGCTGGAGGCCGGACCCAGCGTCGCACCGGCGGCGCCGGCCGATGCGCTCAGCACTTTTTCCCAGGCATCGATATCCACGCTGGACAGATTGATGTTGGCAGCTACCCCGGTGTCCGGCAGTGGCGCACTTTCACCGGGTTCCAGACCGACGGCAATGCTTCCGCGCAACACCCGCGGCTCTGACCCGCTGATATCGCGCACGTAGACCACCGAGGCCAGCCGTCCCAGGGTCAGAGAGAGCTGGTCCTGCAAAGCCTGACCGGCGCCGGCCGACTCGCGCGGCAAGGTGTTGTCGAAGCGCACCGGCAGGGTGGTGTCAGCACTTTTGTTCAGCGGTGCCGGCAAGCTAAGCGCCATGCCCTGCAGGTTGCTGGCCACACTGAGCTCGGTCGCGCCGCGCCTGAAGCCGAGACTGGCTGTATACGCGGTGCTGCCGCTGGCGCTCTGGCCCAGGCGCGAGGCAAAGCCGAGTTCCTTGGCCTGCCGCAGTCCTTCGGCACTGAGCGTGCCTTGGGCACGAATGACCACGCTCGCATCGGGAAACTCCAAAGTGCCGGAGCCAGGCCGCGCAGCGCCTGCCGCCGCCGAACGCGTGCCGCCCTCCAGACGCAGCTCGCCGCCCAGCATGCGGGCCTGGCCGCCGGTGACCGCAAAACCGCTTTCGGTGAAAGTTACCAGCCCCTTCAACCGTGTGAGCTGCGGTGTTTCTGGCGTGAACTGCACATCGTTTCCCGGCAGGCTGACACTTCCCTGCACCCGGGTTTTGTCGATGGCGTTGAATGGCAGGCTAAGCTGAAACTTGTAATCAGCCGCACCGGTCGCTACCGCCTTGGCAAGTGCCTTGCCCGTCATGGTGCCCAGCGGCGACGTATTGACAAAGCCCAGGGCCTCGGTCAGCGGGCCTTTGAGTTGCGCATCGACCTGCGCCGTGGCGGAGTGCATCAGGTCCGGGATCCGCGCCTCGGCCTTGGTCACTTGCAAACCGGGAAAACCGGCGACCCGGGCAGTGGCAGCATTGACTTGCAACGAAGCGCGATCGAACACCAGCTCGCCAGCGAGTTCGGTCAAAGCCGGCCAGACGCTGGCATCCGGCGTCTGGATCGATTTGGGCGCATAGGCAAAACTCGCATTTCCCACCTTGGCAGAGACCCGGAACTCGCCTCGTTTCGGGTCCGAAAACGGCAGATCCTTCAGATTACCTTTGACCTTGAACTTGACCTCGCGGAGGGCGCCCCCGGTGACGGCATCGCGCACATAGTGGCGAACCCGATCCGGCAGAAGCAGCGGCAGGTAACGGTGGACTTTGCTGCCGTCGCCCCGGCTGAGAGCGCCTTGCAGGTCCAGAACGCCGGGAAAACGGGTCTCACGCACGACGCCGGCGCTATCGGGGGCGGTGGCCTCAGCGGTGTGCCAGCTGGCCTGCGCCGTGCCTTGGGCATCGGCATTGGCAAACGCCATGTTACGCAACTGCAGGTCTATTTTCGGGCCCGTCAACTTCCATTGGGCATCTGCCGAGAACTGGTCAAGCACCAGTCTCGGGTCTTCAAAAATCCCCGGCAAGTGAATCTCGCCGTTGACGATCCTGACCTTGGCCTGTCCACCCTGATGGGTCAGGTCAAAATCTACCGCCGCGCCGCGCACACCCGGCCGGGCTCTGGCGACCGGGGGCGACCTGCCCGCAGCGCCCCCTGAGCCGGTTGCGCCGGAGATGACCGCTTGCGGCGCAATCTCAAGCTGGCTCACGCGCCCTTTGGCAGAGTAAGCACTCGGCGCCTCCAGCGCACCCTGCCACTTCGCCTCGACAACTTCCACCAGCCCCTTGGGGGCCAGGGAGGTGATCAGCGAATGAGTCGTGCTGCCCAGCGGCAGGCGATTGGCAATCAGCGCCAGTGCCGCCAGATCAAGTTTGTCGGCCTTGAAATCGCCCCGGGCCGGCGCCCTGCCCTCTGCCCCGGTGTAAACAAGGGTCGCATTCCCGCCCGGCCACTGCAAACCATCGCGGGTATGAAACTGCAGCCCTTCGGTAGACAAATCAAAGCCGTTGGCAAATTGCCTGCCGCCAACGCGGCCGCTGACCGCCTGCAGCGCCAGCGGTTGCAGCGCCCGGCCCAAACGGACATCGACCTCCAGCAGCGCCACGTCTGCCGTGCCGCCAGTAATTTGCCCGTCATTCACATCGGCCCAGGCGCGCAAGGCACCGTTGCCCTCCTTCAGGTCAATCCCGAGCTTGTCGAGACTGGCGTAGCGCTTGACCGCGGAGACATCGATGCGGCTGAACTCGGCATAGAGCTGGCCGACCCAGTGCTGCCAATGCCCGGCGCCACCGGACCACAGCGGCTCGCGGAACACCCCACGCAGACTGAAACGCTCACCCCAGGCGGGTGGCGGTGTCGCATCCAGCCGCATCAGGTGCCGGCGCCCGGGGTTGCGCAGAGTCCAGTCCACCTGGGTCAGGGCCAGTACCGGGGCCTGTCGCAAGTCGTCGGTCCAGCGCACCGTGCCGCCGCGAATGACAAACTCGGTTTGCGAAAAAAACCAGTCGACGATGGCACCGCTGCCGTCACTGCGGTCTTGCGACACATCCAGGCCAGCCACATAAATTTTTCCATCCACGGAGCGCCGCATGTCGAGCTCCGGCTGGTCGATGTACAGCTGCTCGAAGCCCAGCCCCCACAGCGACGAGATCGACAGCGCTGCCAGCACGCGGGGCAGGCGCAGGGCCTCCCTTCCCTGGCCATCGAGCAGGGCTACATCGCGCAGTTCAAACGAAGGAATCAGGACGCCGGAGCGGGCGGTGATCTGGCCTATGCGCACCGGCACCCCCAGGGCCCGGCTGGCTTCGATTTCAAGGCGCGGGCGGAACTCGCCGATTCGCGGCACAATCCAGCCGTGGAGTACGGCCCAAGCGATACCGAACAGAACCCAGAAAGCCAGCACCAGCCACAACAGCAGGCGTGCGGCGGCAGCGGCAATTTTGAGACGTCGTCTAGGGAACGCTGGCTGGGACTGAGTCGTTTGATCCATTGGCATCAGAATTATGACCTTCAGCGCTTCTGTCCGTTCAACGCAACTCAGGGAAGTTTTGTTAACTAGTGTGATGCCTGATCCATCGACCGCCAGCCCGGCCGCATCGGGCTATTCGCGCTTTGTTCAGCGCATACGCCGGCGTTATGCCGACCAGCTTGTATTTTTGTCAGCCGGCGCGCCGGAGCGGGCCACGATGCAGGCGGCTTACGAGGCCTTGCAGGAGCAGGGCCTGGGCACTGGCGCAGCCTTGCGGGTGCTGCGGCAGCTGGTCCTTGAGCGGCTGGTGATCCTGGATTGTGACGAGATTGACGCTCCCACGCTTGTCGCTTCGCCTACCGCGCTGCCCCCCGAGGGGGCTGAACTTGCTCGGGGCGGCCCTTCGCCGCGTTCGTCGGCTACGCTGCACGTCGTCACAAAAGCCATGACCGAACTGGCCGAGATGGCACTGGACATCGCGATCTGCGAGTCGCGCAAGTCGCTGGACGCGTTGTATGGCGCGCCGCAAGCACCCCTTTCGCCTGCCGCGCCGCCAAATCAACGCGCCCATTTGTGGGTCATCGGCATGGGCAAACTGGGTGCCCGGGAACTCAATGTCTCCAGCGACATCGACCTGATCTACGTTTATGACCACGATGGCGAAACCGCAGGCCGCGCGGACGGCCGGGGTTCTGTCTCCAACCACGAGTACTTTGCGCAGCAGGTCAAGGCCATCTACACCCTGATTGGCGAGACCACTGAACACGGCTTTGTGTTCCGGGTCGACCTGGCGCTGCGTCCCAACGGCAACTCGGGGCCCGCGGCGGTCTCGCTGAACGCGCTCGAAGAGTACTTTCAGGCGCAGGGGCGTGAGTGGGAGCGTTTTGCATGGCTCAAGAGCCGGGTGGTTGCGCCGCAGGAGTGCATTCGAAGCGGCTCGGCCCAAGCCTTGCGCGCCTCGGTTCTGCCGTTTGTATTCCGGCGCTACCTCGACTACAGCGTGTTTGACTCGCTGCGCATACTGCACCGGCAGATCCGCGAGCATGCAGCCAAACGCGCCGCCGGCCACCCGGAGCGCGCCAACGATGTGAAAATGTCGCGCGGCGGTATCCGCGAAATTGAATTCATCGTGCAGCTGTTGCAGGTGGTGCGTGGCGGCCAGTTCCCCGAATTGCGCACCCGGCCCACGGTCGATGCTTTGCAGCGCGTGGCCAGCGCAGGGCTGATGGCGCAGGGCACCGCTGAAGCGCTGATGCGCGCCTACGATTTTTTGCGTCGCGTTGAACACCGCATCCAGTACCTGGACGATCAGCAAACCCATCTGCTGCCGACGCGCGATGACGACCTGGCCTGGATTGCGCAGACCCTGGGCTTCAGCAGCTGCTGTCCTTTCCTGAGCGAGCTGGACGCTCACCGCGAGCTGGTCGCCCAGGAATTTGACACTTTGCTGGGGTCGAAAAACGAGTGCAAGAGCAAGGGCTGCGGCAAGGCGACGAATGCCGCGCCGCAAGACCTCGACGATCTGCTTGAAAAACTCCCGGCCGAGTGGCCCGACAAGTTTCGCGTCCGCCTCGAGATGTGGCGTGAACATCCGCGCGTGCTGGGGCTGCGCGACGATGCCCGCGCGCGCCTGAGCCGGCTGGTTCAGCGCACCGCGCAGTGGTTGCTTGAAGGCAAGGTGAGCGAAGAAGCGGCAGTGCGTGTGATCGACTGGATCGAGCCGCTGCTGCGCCGCGAAAGTTATCTCGCGCTTCTGGCCGAGCGCCCCGCCGTGCATGAACGCCTGCTGCGCCTGCTGGGTGCGGCCAAATGGCCGGCACGTTACCTGCTGCAGCACCCGGGCGTGATCGACGAACTGGCCAGCGACGCCTTGCTGCAGGAACGCTTTGACGCGGCATCCTTCACCCAGGAACTGCAGCAACGCCTGGCCGCCTTGCGCCGCACCGGCGAAGCTGACGACGAAAGCTGCCTGAACCTGCTGCGCCGCGCGCACCACGCCGAGGTGTTCCGCACATTGGCTCGCGACGTCGAAGGAGCACTGACGGTCGAGCAGGTGGCCGACGACCTGAGCGCGCTGGCTGAAACCGTGCTCAAGGTCACGGCCGACTGGTGCTGGCAGCGGTTGAAAACACGACACCACGACACACCACAGTTCGCCATCATTGCCTACGGCAAGCTGGGCGGGAAAGAGCTAGGCTATGGCAGCGACCTGGATATTGTCTTCGTCTACGAAGACGATCACGACCAGGCGCCCGAAATCTACGCTGCCTTTGTGCGCAAACTGATCAACTGGCTGACC
>JBKJZS010000493.1:0-1382 GCA_046714915.1 Polaromonas sp.
CGTGGCCCGCGGCCAGCCCGACGATGCGGTCCCAGCGGCGTGGTGCCTGCAAAAAACGGCGTATCGACGGAAAGCCCTTGTCCACCAAAAAACGCGCCGTAGCGCCATTGGTCGCAATCATCAGGTCGGCAATCAAATCCTTGGCACGGTTTTTCTCGTCAGGGCGCAGGTCTGTCAGCTGCCCGTCTTTGAACACCGGGCGGGCGGCGATGGTGTAGACATTGAGCGCACCACGCGACTGGCGCCACTGCCGCAGTTTGCCGGTCAATACATCGTGCAAACGGACCTGCTCGTCCAGCCCCGGCACGCTGGCGATCTGCTGCGGTGGTGACGCAACACCGTCCAGCCATGCCGAAACCGCGTCGTAAGTGAGCCTGGCGCGGTTAAGCACCGTCGCGCGGCAGATGTCTGACTCAGACACCGTGCCGTCAGCGGCGACCAGCATGTCCACCACCACGGCCAGACGCTCCTGGCCTTGGTGCAGCGAAGTGAGGTCGGTGGACAGCAGCTCCGGCAGCATGGGGAAAATGCCCGCCGCTGTGTACACCGAGGTCGTGTTGGCAGCCGCATGGTCATCCACCGCGCCGCCGGGCCGCACCATGCAATCGACATCCGCCACCGCCACCAGCAGGCGTACAGCGCCACCCGGCAGTGGCTCAGCCACGCTCAACTGGTCCAGGTCACGCGTGTCGTCGTTGTCAATCGAGAACCAGGTCAGGTGCCGCAGGTCGCGGATGTTGCCGCTGCGTTCGGGGCCAGCCCGGCGCGCGGCTTCAGCTTCCTGCAATGCCTGCGGAGAAAAGACGGGCAACAGGCCGCGGGAACGCATGGCCTCGACGGCGATTCGGTGCAGATTGATGGGGTCCATAAGATGCCAGTGGGTGATTCGTACCAATGTACCCGCTGACCCCGACCATGGACTTGCGGCGACGCATTTCGGACAAGCCGGACGTCTGGCGAGTCAAGGGAGCTGACTGGTAGGGTGAGCGTTTTGTGCCGGGCGAGCTGCGGGTTTGGATTTCATCAGCCAGCGGGTTGTGACGGGGTTGCGGTTTTTATGATCTGCGCAGCTCTCCGCCATTCATGAGCTTGCTCTCCCCAATTGACAGCAGTCTGATTGCTATATTTTAGATAGCTGGTGGCACCCTATGGGTACGGGCTGGAGGCCAATTTAGCCCATAAATTTCGCCCCAAACGCTATTTCCGTTTGCGAAGGAGTCGGTAATCCCCTGCATCCGCCAGCGCGGCGGCTCGTCTGGCTTTGATTCGGCGCCGTAGTAAGGCGACTTGGTGTCGAACTGGGTCGGGTCAGGGTAGGGCGTGGACGCCACCTGCGCAATACCGACGATGCCGGGCTCGGCACAACTGGAGTGGTAGAACAG
>JBKJZS010000494.1:0-9584 GCA_046714915.1 Polaromonas sp.
GTCATAGGCTATCAGCTGTACCGCCGCCGCCAGGTTGAGCGAGCCAAACTTCGGATCGGTCGGAATGCTCAGCGCCACATGGCAGCGGTAAACGTCCTCGTTTTGCATGCCAAAGCGCTCGGAACCAAATAAAAAAGCCACACCCTCGGGATTTAATGCCAAATCGGGCTTTGGTCCAATAAGAGCGGGCGCAGCAAGCTCTTCTTTTGATAGCAAATTAGGGACGCCCAGCAAGCAGGCAAAGTGCGCCCGCGGTGACCGGGTCGGCGGGCCAAAGTCGCGCGGTGTCATCGCGGTGGCGCACAGGTGGGTCATGCCTTCCAGCGCCTCGTCCAGCGTCGCAACGATTCGGGCATTGGCCAGCACATCCAGCGCTCCGCTGGCGCGCTGGATGGTTTCTTCGCGCTTCAGCACATTCGCCCAGCGCGGCGCCACCAGCACCAGGTCGCCGAAACCCATTACTTTCATCGCGCGCGCGGTGGCGCCTACATTGCCTGCGTGGCTGGTGTGGATCAGGACAAATCGCGTTTTCATGAGGAAAAGCCGGGCGTTCGGGCCGAGCCGGTAAAATGGCGCTATTGTCACCTGCCCTCCGGTTACCGGTGCGCAGCCCTTCCGCTCTTTCTTAGCCCTATATGTCCAGCAATCTCCATCCCATGCTCAACGTGGCCATCAAGGCTGCGCGCGCCGCTGGCGCCATCATCAACCGCGCCGCGCTGGACGTTGAATCGGTTCGGGTCTCGGCCAAGCAGACCAATGACTTCGTCACCGAAATTGACCAGGCCGCAGAGGCCGCCATCATCGAAACTTTGCTCACCGCCTACCCCGGCCACGGCATTCTGGCCGAAGAATCGGGTAGCGAACATGGCGCCAAGGACTCCGAATTCGTGTGGATCATCGATCCCCTGGACGGCACCACCAATTTCATTCACGGCTTTCCGGTCTATTGCGTCAGCATCGCACTGGCCGTCAAGGGCAAGATTGAGCAGGCAGTGGTCTACGACCCCACCCGCAACGACCTGTTCTGCGCCAGCAAGGGCCGCGGCGCCTACATGAACGACCGCCGGATTCGCGTGGCCAAGCGTATCCACCTGCGCGAGTGCCTGATCAGCACCGGCTTCCCCTACCGTCCCGGCGACAAACTCCAGGCCTATCTGTCGGCGCTGGGCGATGTAATGAGCCAGTGTGCCGGCGTGCGCCGCCCCGGTGCCGCTGCGCTGGACCTGGCCTATGTGGCCGCTGGTTTCAGCGACGGCTTTTTTGAAACAGGTTTGCAGCCCTGGGACGTGGCCGCGGGTTCGCTGCTGGTTACTGAAGCGGGCGGTCTGATCGGCAATTTCTCCGGTGAAGCCCAGTTTCTGGAGCAAGGGGAATGCATGGCTGCCAACCCGAAAATTTACGGCCAAATGGTCGCCACGCTGGGTAAGTACAGCAAGTTCGCCAGTGCCGGCGACAAGGCCAACCTTCGCCAGGCTGCGATCAATGCAGCGCAGACCGCCGATGTTGCTGCGCCCGCCCAAACCCTGTCGGTGTCCCGCCTCGCCAAGACAGACAAAAAAAGCGCCGACGGCGAAGCCCTGTAAGCCGGGCTTGGCGGCCCGCGACTGCGGCAGTGCCAACCAGCCATGGTGCCCCGCGCCGCATTAACGATTAACGTCTTGTTTCGATTCAGGCTGACGCTTTGCGGGCTGCAGGCCTACAGCGGCCGGTTTCAACGCAAACAATGTCAGTTACCATCCAAACATCATCGAAACCGGGTGCTCGCAGCTTCCCGCAAGACCCGGAAAATCCTGAAAAACCATGCCCTTATCCACGATGTCTGAATCTTCTTCACAACCTCCTGCCGCTTCAACAGCCGATGCGGCATTGATGCTTGAAGTCGCCGAACTGGTGGTTTCCTCGCTCAATCTCGAAACAGCCGCCGCTGAGATCCAGCCCGACGATGCACTTTATGGTGACGGTCTGGGCCTCGATTCGATCGATATCCTGGAGATCGCGCTGGTGGTGTCCAAACGCTATGGCCTGCAGTTGCGCGCAGACCAGGAGGACAACACCGCCATTTTCCAGTCTCTGCGTAGCTTGAGCGACCACATCGCCGCGCAAAGAACCCAGTGAAATCCGGTTTGACGGCAAAACTGCTGCACAGCGCTCGCTGGGCGGCCATTGCCGCCTTCTGCCTGGCCTACTCGGTTTTCGCGCATCTGGCAGCCGCGGATCCCAGCCCCGACCTGCTTGACGTGGCCGTGGCGATCGCACCGCTGATCGCGCTGGCCGGGGTGCTGGCCTGGCGATCGCCACACCGGCCCGGGCTGTTGCTGCTGTGTCTGGCAGGGTGCGCCGCCTTATTTGCGATGGGCGGATGGCTGGTGCAGCACTACAACTGGGTTTTCCTGCTGCAGCACGCAGGCATGCAAGCCCTGCTGGGCCTGGCCTTTGGCCGCACCCTGCGCGCGGGTCAGGTGCCCATGGTGTCGCGTTTTGCTGCCCTGGTTCACGGCAGCCTCTCACCCGCTCTGGCCCGCTACACCCGAAACGTCACCTGGGCCTGGACGCTGTACTTCAGTGTCATGACCACGCTGTCGCTGCTGCTGTTCTGGCTGGCGCCTGTGGTCGTCTGGTCGGCCTTTGCCAACCTGCTGAACCTGCCACTGCTGGTTCTGATGTTTGCCGCAGAGTATGTGGCGCGCCTGTGCCTGCTCGCACCGTCCGACCGGGCCGGCCCGCTGGAGGCCATTCGCGCCTACCGGCAGGCCAGCCTGCCCGCGCAGCCACCGACCGCGTGAGGCAGCGTCTGCCTGCGTCCACTGCTTCAGTACCGATTTGCCGATGATCACCTTTGCGCTCACCGCCCATGACAGTTGTGACGATGTTCTTGCCTGGCGCTACGGGGAACGCATTACCGTGCGCCAGTTTCTCGGCGATGTCCGGCATCTGGCCGCTGCGCTGCCGGCCGGCAAGCACATGCTCAACGCCTGTAGCGACCGCTATTACTTCACGGTCGGCCTGGCCGCGGCGCTGTTGACACAAAAAATCAGCCTGCTGCCGCCCACCCATACGCCGGAAATGATGCGCCAGTTGCGCGCCGTGGCACCCGATGTGTTTTGCCTGTCTGACGCCCCGCATGCGATCGACCTGCCGGGCTTTGTGTACCAGGATGCATTTGCACAAGGTCCCGCCGACATTGACCCCGACGCGCCATGCAACATTCCCCACCTTCCCGGCAACCAGCCGGCGGCCGACGTGTTCACCTCGGGTTCGACCGGCGCGCCGCTGCCACACCGCAAAACATGGGGCGCACTGGTGCAGAGTGCGCGCGCGGAAGCACTGCAGCTGGGCCTGAATGACGACCCCGCCCAGGGCCGCAACAAGGGCCGACCCTTCAGCATCGTCGGCACGGTGCCGCCGCAGCACATGTACGGCCTTGAATCGACGGTGCTGCTGCCACTGCAATGCGGCGCGGCGATACACGCCGGGCACCCGTTTTATCCCGCCGATATCGTCAGCGCCATGGAAGCCGTCCCCCGCCCCCGGCTGCTGGTCACCACACCGGTGCATTTGCGGGCGTTGCTGGCGTCTGGCATCGCGCTGCCGGAGCTGGACCTGGTGCTGTCGGCCACCGCGCCCATGCCGCTGCCGCTGGCGCAAACCTGCGAAGCCCGCTTTGCAGCCCCGCTGCTTGAAATTTACGGATCCACCGAAACCGGACAGATCGCCTCGCGGCGCAGCGTCCAGAGCGCTGAATGGGAACTCTTTCCCGAAGTGACCCTGACGCGCCACGACAACCGCATCTGGGCCTGCGGTGGCCACGTCGAACAGGTGGTGCCCATGAACGATGTGCTGGAACCGATCGACAACCGACGGTTTTTGCTGCAGGGGCGACTGGACGACCTCATCAATATTGGCGGTAAACGCAACTCGCTGGCCTACCTGAATTACCAACTGGGCAGCATCCCGGGCGTGCTGGATGGTGCGTTCTTCATGCCGGACGACAGCAGCAACGAGGCGGTGGTGCGTCTGGTGGCTTTTGCGGTAGCGCCCGGCATGACGGTCGCCGCACTGAAAGTAGCGCTAAAAGACCGGATTGACCCTGCATTTCTGCCTCGCCCTCTGGTGCTGCTCGGTTCCCTGCCGCGCAACGCTACCGGAAAACTGCCGCGCGAATCACTGCAGGCGCTGGTGCAATTGCATCAGAGGCCTGCAGGCCAGGAAGGCAGCGGCCATGCAGGCTGAAGTCACCTTGACGATTGCAGCCGATCACCCGGCCTTTGCCGGGCATTTTCCGGGCAGACCGATTGTTCCGGGCGTGCTGCTACTGGATGCGGCCCTGCATGCGGTCGCGCAGGCACGCCAAGCCGCGGGCAAAACAACGGCGTCCGAACCCAACTTGCGTTGCCAGATTGCCTCGGTCAAATTCCTGAGTCCGGTACAGCCCGGGGAAACGTTGACCGTCTCCTGGGCCGTCACCGAAAAGGGCCAGACCCGCTTTGACATCGCGGGCGGCGGGCGCCCCGTGGCGACCGGCATTTTTGCTTTCGGGAACGCGAAATGAACCCCCAGCCCGGCCGCCCGCTCCCGCCTGGCAGGACAGCCCGTAGCGCCCAGGGTCATCCATGAGCGAGGTCGGCAGCAACCCGGATATCCCTCCAACCTGGCAGCAGCGTCCGGAGCGCAGCAACCTGCTGATGCTGCGTGTGATGACCTGGATTTCGCTGCGCCTGGGCCGCAGCGCCGGCCGCTGTGTGCTCTATGGCATCGCCGCCTATTTTCTGGTTGCCAATACAGCCGCGCGCCGGGCCTCCCGGGATTACCTGCGACATGTGCTGGACCTGGGTGCTTCGGGCCGGGTCAGCTCGCTCCTCGTTTTCAGGCATTTTCTGAGCTTTGCGTCCGCCATCCATGACCGGGTTTACCTGATCAATGACCGTTTCAATTTATTCGATATCCGGATTCACCAAGCGCATCTGGTGGCTGAACTGACGGCTTCGCAAAAGGGCGTCTTTTTGATGGGCGCGCATGCCGGCAGCTTTGAAGTACTGCGCGCTGTCGGGCGCCGACAGCCGGGTCTGCGTGTGGCCATGGTGATGTATGAGGAAAACGCCCGTAAACTCAATGCAGCCCTGGGCGCCATCAATCCCCGGGCGCAGCAGGACATCGTTTCACTCGGCCATGTCGATTCAATGCTTCGGGTGAACGAACTGCTGGAAAGCGGCTGCGTCGTCGGCATGCTGGCCGACCGCTGCCTGAACAACGATGCCACCCGTCCGGTGCAATTTTTCGGCGAGCCGGCCGAGTTTCCCGTCGGTCCATTCCGGATGGCAGCGATTTTGCGGCGCCCGGTGCTGTTCATGGTCGGACTGTATGGCGGCAAAAATAGATACGATGTGCACTTCGAAATGCTGGCTGATTTTTCGAGCATCCCTGCGGGCGGACGCGACGCCGCGGTGCAGGCCGCGATGGCCCGTTACGCCTTGCTGTTGGAGCAGCATTGCCGGATGGCACCCTACAACTGGTTCAACTTTTTTGACTTTTGGCAGGCGGGCAAACCGCGGCCTGAAGCACCACCCCGTTCCAGCCCATGAGTGGCGCACTTCAACCGATGATCAAATCCGCGCAACGGGCCAAGACGTGGCTGGCCGGTGCCGGCCTGCTGTTGAGCCTGGGTTGTGCCCCGCTCCATGCCGCCTGGGATGTGGCCGAGCTGATGCACGGGCTGGCGCAGAACAAGTCGGGCCGCGCCAGCTTTGTCGAAAAGAAATACATTGCCTTGCTCGACAAACCGGTCGAATCGTCCGGCGAACTGCTTTACACCGCGCCCGACCGGCTGGAAAAACGCACGCTCAAACCCCGGCCCGAGTCCCTGCTGATTGACAACGGCACCCTCACCATCGAGCGGGGCAAGCGCCGCATGGTGCTGCGCCTGCAGGACTACCCGGAACTGGTCGCCTTCACCGAAAGCATTCGCGGCACACTGGCCGGAGACACGGCCGCGCTGCGACGCATCTACAACCTGGAACTCGAAGGCTCCAAAGAGCGCTGGACACTGACTTTGCGTCCTGTCGAAACCAAAATGCTCGAGCTGGTGCAACGCATCCGCATTGGCGGCAGCGGCGCCGATGTGAAGTCGATTGAAATCGAGCAGGCCGACAAGGACCGCTCGGTGATGCTGATCGACAAGCTGGCCCCGCCGTGAGGATGAAGTCTTTGCAGCGCCCCTTTTTGCCGGTCTGGCTCTGGCTGGCGGCCTTGCTGGTCTGCGGTGTGCTGGTCAGCCGGACCACGTTCACGGCCGACTTGTCGGCCTTTCTTCCCCGGGCGCCAACAGCGGAGCAGCAACTGCTGGTGAACCAACTGCGCGACGGCCTGGTGTCGCGCCTGGTTCTGATCGGCATTGAAGGCGCCGACGCCGGCACCCACGCCAGCCTGTCGAAAGCGCTGGCGGTCAAGCTGCGCACCGATCCCCAGTTCACGACCGTCAGCAATGGCGAAGCCGGCGGGCTGCAGCGCGACCAGGCTTTCCTGTTCAACCACCGCTACCAGCTCAGCCCCGCCGCGACGCCGGCCCATTTCACGGTCGACGGACTGCGCCATGCCGTCGGCGAATCGCTGGACCGGCTGGCCTCACCGGCCGGGTTGCTGATCAAATCGCTGCTGCCGCGCGACCCCACCGGGGAGATGAGCCTCTTGCTGGAGCAACTCGCAGGCACCGCCAACCGGCCCAACAGCGTTGCCGGCGTGTGGTCCTCGCGTGACAGCCAGCGTGCGCTGCTGCTGGTGCAGACACGGGTGGCGGGCTCGGACACCGATGGCCAGCAACGCGCCGTCAACGCCATCCGCGCGGCCTTTGCCGCCGCGCAACTGCAAGCTTCGCCGACAGGCACTGCGTCAGTCCCGGCGCCCAACCCCGCATCGGCCCGCCTGCTGCTGACCGGACCCGGTGTTTTTGGCGTCAACGTGCGCCAGACCATTGAACAGGAAGTCACACGCTTGTCCACCATCAGCATCGTGCTGATCATGTCCATGCTGCTGCTGATTTACCGCTCCGTGCCCGCGCTGGCACTGGGTATGCTGCCGGTGGTGTCGGGCGCGCTCGCCGGGGTGGCGGCGGTCAGCCTGGGTTTTGGATCGGTGCATGGCATCACGCTTGGGTTTGGCACCACGCTGATTGGCGAGGCGGTGGACTACTCCATCTATTTATTCGTCCAGTCCGACCAGAGTGCGCAATCGAAGAAAGACTGGCTCCGCAAATTCTGGCCCACCGTCCGACTGGGTGTGCTCACCTCGGTGTTCGGTTTTTCCTCTCTGCTGTTGTCGGGATTTCCGGGCCTGGCGCAGCTGGGTGTGTACTCGATTGTTGGCTTGATCACCGCTGCCGCGGTGACCCGATTTGTTCTGCCGCTGTTGCTGCCAGCAGGGTTTCGCGTGCGCGACGTGTCGGCCATGGGTGAAGGACTGGCGCGTCTTGTCCGGCATGCCCGCCTGCTGCGCTGGGGTGCCCTTGGCATTCTGCTGGCAGCGTGCCTGGTGATTGGGATGAACAGAAATACGCTGTGGAACCAGGAACTGTCAGCCTTGAGCCCCGTCTCTGCGGCCGATCAGGCGCTGGACGCTGCGCTCCGCGCGGACCTGGGCGCACCGGATGTGCGTTACCTCGTCGTGGTCTCCGGCGCCGCACAGGAGCAGGTGTTGATCGCAGCGGAGCGCGTCGTCACGGCCTTGCAGCCGCTGGTCGACAGCAACGTGATTGGCGGCGTTGACAGCCCGACCCGCATGTTGCCCAGCCAGGCCACCCAGGCCAGCCGGCTCGCCAGCCTGCCACCCGCCAGCGAACTGCGCGAGCGGCTGGGCCAGGCCCTGAAGGGCTTGCCGATTCAGCCGCTGCGACTGGCGCCCTTTCTGGAAGATGCCGAAGCGGCGCGCGCACTCCAACCGGTGCAACGCGCCGATCTGGATGGCACGACACTGGCCGTTGCGGTTGACGGCATGCTGGTGCACAACAGCACGGCGCCGGACCCCCATCTGCGCTGGAGCGCCTTTCTTCCCTTGCACGCGCCGGTCGCTGATACGCAGACTACGGATGCTGTCAGTACGATCGATCCGGCGCGAATTCGCAGCGCCCTGCCGGCCAGAGCGGCAGATGGGAGCACGCAAACGCTGTTTGTCGACCTGAAAGGCGAGGCGGACCGGCTCTATGCCGGTTATTTGCGCGAGGCTATTGTGCTGTCGCTGGCCGGGCTGGCCGCCATTGCCGCTTTGCTGCTGGTAGCGCTGCGCTCACCGCGGAATGTGTTGCAGGTGCTGACGCCGCTGGCCGGTGCCGTGCTGACAGTAACGGCAGGTCTGGCCCTGGCCGGTCAGCAGTTGACGATCCTCCACCTGGTCGGTCTGCTGCTGATTGTGGCGGTGGGGTCCAATTACGCCCTGTTCTTTAACGCGGCCCAACCGGCAGGTCGCAACCCGCCGCCGACCGCCGGCACGGCGAGCACCAGCATGCCGGGCGGCATCACGCCGCGCACGCTGGCGTCCCTGCTGTTTGCCAACCTGACCACCGTCGCCGGTTTTGGACTGTTGGCTTTTTCCAGTGTGCCGGTGTTGCAGGCCCTGGGTGTGACGGTGGGCCCCGGCGCGATATTGGCACTGCTGTTTGCCGCCATCTTTGCCCGGCACCAGCCCGACACTGAATCAACCGCATCACCTGCATCGGAGCAGGCCACCCGATGAAAGTCAGCTCAAACCTCGCCGCACCGTCTGAATCCACCTTGCCCGTGCGTCGCTGGCGGCCCACCGTCGTGCTGGTCCGGGCATCGCTGGCCGTGCATGCCGGCGCGCTCCTGCTGCTGGTTTGGCAGCCGGCACTCTGGCCCTGGGCGGCGGCTGCGCTGCTTGCCAATCATTTGCTGCTTTCCCTGGCGGGGCTGCTGCCGCGCTGCAAACTGCTGGGCGCCAACTGGACCCGGCTACCGGCCGCCGCTGCGGCACGCGGCGAAATTGCGCTGACCATCGACGACGGCCCAGACCCCGAGGTCACCCCCGCCGTGCTGGCGCTGCTGGACCGCCATGGCGCCAAAGCCACTTTTTTTTGCGTCGGCAAACAGGCTGCGCTCTACCCCGAAATCTGCCGTGACATCGTCCGGCGCGGCCACGCCATCGAAAACCACAGCCAGCAGCACCGGCACAATTTCTCGCTGCTTGGCCCGGGCGGTTTTCAACGCGAACTGGAAGCGGCGCAAACCACCCTGGCAGCGATTACCGGCGAACGCCCGCGCTTCTTCCGTGCGCCCGCCGGCTTGCGCAACCCCTTCCTGGACCCGGTGCTGCAACGCCTCGACCTGCAACTGGCCAGCTGGAGCCGCCGCGCCTACGATACGCGGGTCGGCAACCCGGCGGTGGTCCTAAAAAAGCTGACGCGGTCGCTGCAAGCCGGTGACATTTTGCTCCTGCATGACAGACACGCTGCCCTCACGACCGATGGCACACCCGTGATTCTGGCGGTGTTGCCGCCCCTGCTCGATGCCATCCGGCAAACCGGGCTTCGCACCGTCACGCTGCGCGAGGCCCTGCTATGAGCAGCGCCGGGCCACTCCCAA
>JBKJZS010000495.1:0-1717 GCA_046714915.1 Polaromonas sp.
CATCAATGCTGCGTGCCAGCTTGACGCCGCCGCCCTTGCCGCGGCCGCCGGCGTGGATCTGCGCCTTGACCACCCACACCGGGCCACCCAGTTTTTGCGCGGCTTCCACCGCCTCTTGCACCGTGAAAGCGGCGATGCCGCGGGGCGTGGGGACACCAAAATTGCGCAAGATTTCCTTGCCTTGGTACTCGTGAATTTTCATGAAATTACTTCCAGGAGTCGGTAAAAGGGGCGTTCGCACGACCTGATGTATCTCTGCCACATTCTGCAGAATTCACCAAAATGTAACGTTTTCAAGCTCTGCAGGCAGCAGCGCAGAACTGTATCATGTTGCATCGCACAATTCTTGTGCCCAACTTACACGTCAGTTCTACGCAGTTTGCAGGAAGAGCCACCATGGCCAAGGTCTTTATTGATGGCGAAGCGGGAACCACGGGTCTGCAAATCCGCGAGCGGTTGCAAGCCATGCCCGCCATCGAGCTGGTCAGCATCGCGCCCGAGCTGCGCAAGGACGCCGCTGCCAAGCGCGATTTGATGGGCACAGTCGATCTGGTGGTGCTGTGCCTGCACGATGACGCCGCCCGCGAATCGGTCGCCATGATCGACGATCTGGCCCGGTTGAGCGGCACAAAAGGCCCGAAAATCATCGACGCGTCCACCGCGCACCGCACCGCACCGGGCTGGGTTTTTGGCTTTCCCGAACTGGCGGCCGGACAGCGCGAAGCAGTGGCCGGCGCCGACCGCGTGGCCAACCCCGGCTGTTATGCCACCGCTGCGATTGCGTTGATTCGCCCGCTGGTCGATGCCGGCATCATCCCCAAGGATTTCCCCTTGGCCCTGCCCGCAGTCAGTGGTTACTCCGGCGGTGGCCGCAGCATGATTGAAGCCTACGAAGCCGGCACCGCCCCCTTGTACGAGGTCTACGGCCTCAACCTGAAGCACAAGCACCTGCCGGAAATCATGAAATACACCGGTCTGACACGTCGGCCGGTGTTCACGCCCTCGGTCGGTAACTTCAAGCAAGGCATGCTGGTGCAGCTGCCGCTGCACCTGGACCTGCTGCCGGGCCAGCCGACTGCGGCCCAGCTGCAGGACGCCCTCAAGCGCCACTACGAAGGCAGCCCCTGGGTCACGGTGGAGCCGGCCGGCGACAGCGGCACGCTGGACGCGCTGGCCCTGAACGACACCAACAAGATGGAGCTGCGGGTGTTCGGCAACGAAGAATTCCGCCAGGCGGTGCTGATTGCGCGGCTGGACAACCTGGGCAAAGGCGCTTCCGGTGCTGCCGTGCAAAACCTCGAGCTGATGCTGGGTCTGTAAAACGCTACAGATTTTGTAGCTATTGGCGCCCGTGTTTATTGGGCTGGACGCCGATTTTGCTCGCAACCTTCAGGGGTGAGCGCCGTCAGTCGTCCTCGGCTTGCGACACCACACGGAGAATCGCCTCTGCACCAAAACCGCGTGCCGCCAGAAATCGCATCTGTTTGCCGCGCGCCGCGGCGTCTGCCGCCGGCTCGCCGAACTTTCTGCGCCAGACCTCGCGGGCGCGTTCGACCTCGCTGGCTTTCAGGCTGCTGACCGCCTCGGCCACCGCCCCGGCCGCCAGCCCCTTGCCCTGCAACTCATGGCGGATGCGCGCAGCGCCAAAACGCGCGGCGCGCCGGTTGATGACCGATTCCACCACCCGCGCCTCGCTGATGAAGTCCTTGGCCTGCAG
>JBKJZS010000496.1:0-1578 GCA_046714915.1 Polaromonas sp.
ACGCCCAAAAAAAATGGGCGGTGAAAACCCGCCCATTTGGTCGTGAAGGCATTATTGTAGCTTGATGTGGGCGCTCGCGCAAGCAGTAGCCTTGTCTGACAGCAGTTTGCGTACCCAGGCACGGTCAGCCGGAGCCGCAATTGCCAAGACTGTCCCTCTGCCAGGCTTGAGATTGAATTAAGTAATTGTCTGTTTCAATGCTTGAAATCACTTACCTGAAACTTAGAACAATTAAATTAGCTAAGGAAACGCGGATCAAATCATCTTTGACCCACATGATGACGTAGCGGGTATTTTTTTGTTCGCGCTACGCCGAATTTCCCGATGTCTTTCGTAATCGCGGTCGATTTTTCAGTTTCCACACCTCTTTCGAGGCTTGTTTTGGCGCTTTTGGCGCCCCTTGGCCCTCTATGGGCGTAGTTCCCCCCTGGCCATGTACAAATTACTCAAGGCGAACAGCACATTGAGCTGGGCGTCATTCTTGGCCAGGCCCTTGTAGCGCGTCTTCTGGTATTTGAAGATGTTCTTGACGACGTGAAACGGATGCTCCACTCGCGCTCTGACTTGGGCTTTGAGTTTTTCGTAGGCTTGCGCCATGCTCTTTTGCCAACCGTCAGCCAACTTCTCAATACTCTTTCGGCGCTTGGCAATGTGCCATTGCACCGTCTGCCCGTTGGTGTTCAAGGCCTCTTGCATGTCCTCTCGCTTTTGCACGCCGACGTAGCCCGCGTCGGCCCAGACATCGCTCTCCTGTCCGTGCAGTAACGCCGCCGTTTGGCTGATGTCGCTGACATTGGCCGCAGTTGTGGTCAGTGTGTGCACCAGGCCTGAATCCTTGTCCACGCCAATGTGCGCCTTCATGCCGAAGTGCCACTGGTTGCCTTTCTTGGCCTGATGCATTTCAGGATCGCGCCCATGCTCTGTGTTTTTAGTCGAACTGGGGGCGGCAATCAAGGTGGCGTCAACCAGCGTGCCCTTGGTCATCAAGAGCCCACGCGCCATCAGCATGACGTTGACTTCAACGAGCATCGCCTTAGTCAGATCATGGGCTTCAAGCAGGTGGCGAAATCCCATCAGGGTCGTGGCGTCGGGCACGCTGGTGCGGCTCAAGTCGATGCCCATGAAGTTGCGCAGTGCCTGGGAGTCGTAGACCGCGTCTTCCACCGCTTCGTCTGCCAAGCCGTACCACTGCTGCACGAAGTACATGCGCAGCATGCGCTCCAGGCCAATCGGTGGACGTCCGCGCTTTCCGCTCTTGGGGTAGTGGGGTTCGATGACTTCCATCAGCCCGGCCCACGGAACCACCTCTTGCATCTTCTCCAAAAACACTTCGCGCCGCGTCCGCTTTTTCTTCTTCTCGTACTCGGCCTGGGCAAAACTGACTTGGGTCGGCGGCATTGGATTGATGTCGGTTCGGTGTTGTGGAGGCTACCTACCCATAACGTTTTAGCGTCACAACCCGTTGGCAAATTCGGGTGAATAAATCCGCGTTTCCTTAGCGCTACGGCCTGCCCGGAAACCGGAGCAGCGGCGCAGCCACTTCTGTCTCTTTTCCTGGACCCGCGGGCGGTCAGAGAC
>JBKJZS010000497.1:0-5167 GCA_046714915.1 Polaromonas sp.
CGAAAATCCAGCAGTTCGCCGGCTTCGCCGCCAAGCTTCTCGATGATGCAAAAGCCTTCGTCGATTGATTCAAAGAGCGCGCGATAGCGCAATTCGCTTTCGCCTAATTCCGCGCTGAACTTTTCCATCGCCTGGCGGGCTTGCAGCGCATCTTCCATCAGTCCGAGCGCAGCATCCAGAGACTCTGCCGCCTGATACGCCGCCGATGCAAACCGGCCCAAAGTTTCAAGCTGCCGCAGGTCCTCGGCATCGAACTTGCGGCGATCGTCGTGGGCAATCGCCCAGATCGTGCCGACTGCTTTGCCTTTCACGTAAAAAGGAACCAACAGGCACTCTTCCGCCGGAGGCATCGCCGCCAGCAAATAGGGGTAACGCCGTTCGGGGTGCTTGAACAACAGCGGGGTGTTGCGGTCGAGCACGTCACCGCACGGGCTGAAATCGCGCGGCATGCCGCCGCCGGCATGCGCCTGCAAAGCGCCGGCAATGGCAGGCCAGACGATGCTCTTTTCGTCTTTGGTCAGCAGACTGATGCCTGCCGAGTCAATCTGGAAGACCCTCAGAATGGTGTCGGCCAGTGTCTGAAGAATGGTGCGCGGCGAGTCAGCCAGCGCCTGAACCAGCAGCGCCAGCGCCCGGTTTTCGGTCTCGTAATCCGGCGGGCGGGTCGAACGCCGGCTTAGTTCACCGGTACACAGGACCGCGTCCAGCGGCACCCGGCCGTCTGGCGAAGCGACGGGGGGAGACGCAGCCGTAATCGGTGTTGGGTCAGGGTCAAATTCCAGCGCATACTGCAGAGCCTCGCCGTGCCGCTGACGCAGTTCATTGACCTCCTGCTCCAGGTTGATCATGCGCAACTTGCGACCGGCTGCGGTGTGCTTGAAACGAGTCAAGGCCTCCGTCTGCGACCGAAGTTCGGCGGCGCTCTGCCGCAAGGCTTCATCCGTTTGCTGGCCAGGGTCGGTCATACCGGTTTCCAATCTGAGCGAGTGTTCTCCATGGATGGACGCCTTAGGGAAATGGGAGCTCGTGATCAACTGAATTAAGCAGGGAATTCAGGGCCATTATTACCCCTGGACTCGATCTCGCGACAAACTTCTTTGCCGTGATGGCGTGCTGATGCCAGGAGCAAGGCGCCGGCTTCCTGCCGTGGCCGGGCGCTACAGGCAAGCCGCACCATCGGGCGCCTGGGTGAGTGGCTACGCCGCCGCCTTGCCCAATAACAGGGTTGATAACCAGATGCCAGCGATCAACATGGTCTTTCAACGTCGATTGCGGTAGTCTCGATCCTGACGTATCCTTCCTTGTGAAGGCGTGCTCTGGTCAATGACAGGGTGTCAAGGGCTACAACCGAAGCATCCTCAGATGCTCAATTTTTCTTAAGGCGCAGGTGCAAGTCGTTTAAATGGCGGCACTCAGGCAACGACGGACCACGAAGTAATCATGTACGACCCGGGTCACACATCCCCGTATGCAAGCGCTGCGAGGGCTGAACTTTACGCTTTTGAAGAGGCGGCAAGGTACGCCCTTTTGCAGCGTCTGGCACCGGCCCTACGGCACGACATGTTGGGTCCGCTTCAGTCCATTGGCATGATGGCAACCATGATTGAACGGCGTCTCCAATCTGCCAATCCCGATCTGGTCAGCATTCGTGAGGACTGTGCCTCCCTCGCCAATTCATCGCGAACGGCCGCGAGTACCAGTAGTAATCTCATGAGCTGGATCGAACCCAAAAGTGCAGCGACCCTGAAAGTTGACGCCGGGGTGCGGGAATGCCTGGGCTTGCTGGCGGTCCACCTCCGGCTCAAGGGTTTTGTCATCATCAACGAGGTGTCGGGAATTGATGCCGAGCTCTCCAGCAGGGCGCTTCGCAGCGTCTTGAGTGCCGCGCTGATTGCATTAAGCGATCAGTCCGAGCCACCTGCCGATCTCGTTATTCGGGCGCAGGCCCTGCCCGACCGCGTCGAATTTTCCATCGAGCTCCGTCCCACCGAGGCGCGCATGAAACATGTCCGTTTAGCAGCGTCTCGCCGTCTGAGCTGGCCGGATGTGGAGATTCTGGCGAGAGCGGAATCTGTCAAGCTGGCGCTTGTCAACGGCGGTGCGCAGCTGACCTTTGAATGCGCGGGTGCGCGCCTGCCAGTTGACGCAGAAAAATCCGGCGCAGATCACAGTTCCTTGTTGAAACTGGCCTCCAGTCCCTTGTAATCTGACCTCGAATTTCCTTTGTTTGCATACTTATCCCGTTTTAAGGAAAACTGATGAAGCTGAGAGTGTTTCTGGTTGAAGACAGCTTGGCAATGCGCGCGCGGCTGACCGATATGCTCATGAGAGATGCCAGGGTCGATGTGGTGGGTGTTGCAGAAACAGAGGCCCAAGCCATGTACTGGCTCGAACGCAACGCCGACCAGTGGGACGTTGCGCTGGTCGATCTTTTTTTGCGGGAAGGCACCGGTGCCGGCGTGGTCCAGCATTTTCGTGCTCGACACCCCGACCAGACCATTCTCGTCATGACCAACCACGTCCGAAACGTTGACTTGCTGAACGATTGCAAACTACTGGGCGCAGACGCCGTGTATCACAAGGCCACGGAATTGGAAGACATGGTGGCATATTGCATTGGACTGGCCGCCAAAGGGTCCGAGCTTGTTGTCTAGTACGAGTTGGACTTTTTGAGGCCCATGCCGCTGACAGCGCCATGCCTCGGGGTTTTGCCCGTGTCAAGCGAGTTGCGGGCCAGGTTTGGCGCCGCAGCGGGCCCGGCGCATTCAGCGCGACTCAGCGCTTCAGTAGCTGCGTCGGACGTTGCGGGTCATTTCTTCGCCATGTTGTGCCGGAAAAAGAGCTTTCCATCGCCGTAGCGTGAGGACACAAGCGGTGCTGCCAGAAGCAGTTGTCCCAGAAATTTGGCGTTTTCGGCAGGATCGCCCTCGGCCAGCGTGTAGATGTCGTACACCGCGTGGCCGACGGGCAGGCCAGCCAGCTTGATTCGGAAGTCATCCGCAGCGCTGGCGTCCTGCATCAGCGCCCAGGCTTGCGCGCTGGGTTTGAAGAGCAACTGGTAGGGCGCGTTGGGGGCAGGGATGCGGTGATTGCCGTCCGGCAGCGTGGCGGCGAGGTGTTCAAGCGTCAACCGGCCAGGGTTAGGGTCTTTGGCACCAAACAGCACGGCGCTTCGCTCAAACCCGCTGGAGAGCAGGCGCTTCGGGAAAGCAATGGCTGGGGGCAGAATGTTGCTAAAGGTCTGCGCGAAGAAGTTGTGGCCGGTTTGCCCGTCCACCGAATGCATCAGCGGCAGATTGACCGAGGGCTGATCGCCGCCGATGAAAATCTTCAGTGCCAGCGCCGGGATCGATGTGTCGGTCGTGGGCTTGCTCGCCAGAGAAAAACGGCCAATCACGCATTCCGCGCCGCTCCGAAAAATGCCAGTATAGCCGCCCGCAGCCTGCGGGCTGATTACCAGCCGCAAGCGTGCCTCTGCGCCGAAGGCATGGATCAGCTTGCGGCGGCCTTGCTCCAGTTCATCCCCCTCCGCCGTCAGCGCCTTGACTGAAAAACTGCTGCTTGTCAGCTTGAGCAGATCGACAATCCCCGGGCTGGCCAGCGGCGGCAGCTGGGCATAGCGGGACGGAACAATTTTGTCGTTCCACATCGAATCCGCCTTCTGGCAAGCGGTGCGCGGGGGCAGCACGGGATTCGGCGCGGGCGCAACCGGGATCGGATCGGCGCTCTGGCAGCCGCTGGCCGCGATGGCAAGCAGGCAAATCAGCAGCAGGAAGCGCTTGTTTTTGTTTAATCGCATGGTTTCCCCTGGTTGCTTGGAGGCCTTTTTTCCATGCTGGCGACGCAACGTCAGGTGTCGGTTTCTATGCGCAGGCTGGGCTTTGAGCGCTCTTCGCTTCTCTGCATCAGCTCGCCGCTCAGAGCGTAAAAATCTTTCCCGGATTCATGATGTTTTTCGGATTGCGCACGCGCTTGATAGTGCGCATAATCTCCACCGCGCCGTCGCCGGCTTCAGTCACCAGGGGTGCGGCACAGCCTGCTTGAGCAGGTCCTCATTGTTGGTCGCTGCGCCTTAGACAAGGTCATCCGGCAGTGCGGTATTGCGGCGGGGGTCGTGCTTCTCCAGCACGGTGGCAACCGCGCGCTTGAGCTTGCCAAGCGCACCGTTGATGGCCTGATGGGCGTTTCCGGCACGGTCTTTCACGACGACCGGCTCCAGCCCTACCAGCCTGGCTTCAAGCGTGCATTGAATCTCGTCGGGATTGGCCTTGACGTGGCTGATGGCATCGGCGAGGTGGGCCTCGACCCGGGTAATCTGCTCGCCAAAACGGCCGAGCGCGTCCTTCACAACAGTCGTGAGGTGCTCAGCCATTTTGTGGCGTCCGTCAACGTGCTGGTCGGTGTGTAAAAAAACTTGCATGCGCATCTTTCGGGGTTGCGTGAGCGCGCTCCTGGGGCTCACGGGAGGTCGGCACCGCTGGCCTTATCAGGCCATGCTTGACTCATGATGCGCCAATACCGGCACGCGCGCAACGGCAAGCGCCTACCCGCCTGCGCCCAGCTCAGAACACGACAGAGGTATTCGCCTCAACAGTCGAACGCACACCGCAAAGCTGCATGGTACGGATCAATTCGTCTTTCAGGATGGCAAGCGCGCGGCTGGCGCCCGCCTCTCCCGCGGCCGAGGCGCCGTAGAGCGTGGCGCGTCCAAGCATGACGCCATCGGCGCCCATCGCCAAGGCCTTGAAAATATCGCTGCCGCGCCTCACGCCGCCGTCGAGCAGCACCGGCATGCGGCCATTGACGGCCTGGACCACGCCGGGCAAAGCATCAAAGGTTGCCACCGCGCCGTCGAGTTGCCGGCCACCATGGTTGGAGACGACCACCGCGTCGCATCCCATCGTCGCCACGCGCACCGCGTCATCGGGGCCGAGAATGCCCTTGACGATAAGCTTGCGCGGCCAGTTGTCGCGGATTTTTTGCAGGCCCTCCCAATTAAAGGCGGGGTCGTAACTGCGCCCTACCGACGAAGCAATCGCTGTGGCGCTGGTCGTTTTCGTCTCCAGACCCACCATGTTTTCCATCACCGGCATACCATGACGGATGATGTCGGAGAGCCATCCGGGATGCCGGGCGAAGTCGAGCATGTTCCTGGGCGTAAAACGAA
>JBKJZS010000498.1:0-8138 GCA_046714915.1 Polaromonas sp.
CCCCTAGGCAGTTGTCCCCCTCAGGGGGAGGCGGCGAAGCCGTCAGGGGGGGGCAATCCCCGCCACTCCAGGCGCCGAGCTTGTCATTTTCGGCGCCGTCAACGACCTGCGCCACATCGGCGACACGCACCGCCGCGCCGTTGCGAAAGGCAATGATCAGGTTCTTGTAGTCGGGGGCGGCCAGCAGCTGGTCGTTGGAGTTGATTGAATATGAGCGGGTCGGCCCGTCAATGTTTCCCTTGGCGCCGTTGGCGTTGGCGGCCGCGATGGCGGTTCTCAGCGAATCCAGGCCGAGTCCGTAGGAGGCCAGCGCGCGCGTGTCGGCCTGGATGCGCACCGCAGGACGCTGGCCGCCGCTGAGCGAGACCAGCCCGACACCATTGACCTGGCTGATTTTCAGCGCCAGCCGGGTGTTGACAATGTTTTGCACTTCCGTCAGCGGCAGGGAGTCGGAGGTGATCGCCAGGGTGAGCACCGGGGCGTCGGCCGGATTCACCTTGGCATAGACCGGCGGCGCGGGCAGGTCGGCTGGCAACAGCGAAGCCCCGGCGTTGATCGCGGCCTGCACCTGCTGCTCGGCCACGTCGAGCGCAAGGCCCAGGCCAAACTGCAGCGTGACAATCGACACCCCGGCCGCGCTGGTGGAGCTCAGTCGCTGCAGTCCGGCCATCTGGCCGAACTGGCGCTCCAGCGGTGCTGTCACGGTTTGTGCCATGACTTCGGGGCTGGCGCCGGGGTAAAGCGTTTGAACCTGGATGGTCGGGTAGTCCACCTGCGGCAGGGCCGACAGCGGCAGAAACTTGAAGCCGACCAGTCCCGCCAGAACGATGGCCGCCATCAGCAAAGCGGTGGCGACCGGCCGCAGGATAAAGGGGCTGGAGGGACTCATCCGTGCAGGCGCCTGCTGTCGGTCACTGTGCGGGCGCCGGGCCACCCTGGCGCCGCCGCTCCATGATTTGCTGCCAGCGCGCTAGGGCCGCCGCGTCACCGCGGTCGATCTGCTCGAGGAGCGCTTTGCGGCGCGTCAGCGCCTGCGAATCATCCTTCACCTGTTCCAGAAAGCGCTGGCGCTGTTCTGCCGAGGGAATCGCGACAGCGCCGGCTGGGACCTGCGTTGCGCCGTCTGGCGCGGAGGCCGAGGCCCGAGGCGCCGGTTGGGCGCCAGGCGGGGCGGCTTCGCCGCGAGGTGCCGACGCCGCCCCCTGGGGTCTGCGGCCGCCGCCGGGCGCATCACCCGGCAACACCACGCGCGCCCCGTCCTTGAGCCGGTCGGCGCCCTCGGTAATGACCCGTTCGCCCGCCTGCAGGCCGGAGGCGATCACGATCCGGTCCACCGTTGCCTGGCCCCGCTTGACGGGTCGCAGGCTGACAGTGCGCTCGGCGGCATTGAGCACATACACAAAGTCGCCGGTGCTGCCAAGACGCACCGCGGTGACCGGCACCACCACGGCGTTTTCAATCGTCCGTAGCCGCAGTTGCACGTTGACAAACTGGCTCGGGAAAAGCGTCAGCTTGCTGTTGGCAAAACGCGCCTTGGCCTTGACCGTGCCGGTGGTGGTGTCAACCTGGTTGTCCAGCGAGGAAAACACACCGGTGTCCAGCGTGGCCGAGCGGGTCCGGTCGAGGGCGGTGACCTGCATGGCGGCGCCGCTGGTGGCAGCCTGCTGCAGCTCGCCCGCCTGGTCCTGCGGGATGGCAAACACCACATCAATCGGCGTCACCTGGGTGATCAGGGCAATGCCGTTGGCATCACTGGGGTTCACCACATTGCCCACGTCAACCGCGCGCAGGCCGACGCGGCCGCTGACGGGCGCGACCACACGGGTGTAGCCCAGGTTCAGGCGGGCCGTCCCTTCACTGGCCTTGTCGATCACCACCGTGCCTTCGAGCTGCTTGACCAGCGCCGCCTGGGAGTCGACCTCCTGGCGCGCAATCGAGTCTTGTGCCAGCAAGGTCCTGAAACGCTGCAGCGTGACGCGAGCATTGTCGAGCTGGGCCTCGTCGCGCTGGCGCTGGCCGCTGGCCTGCTGCAGAGCCAGCTCGAACTGGCGCGGGTCAATGGTCGCCAGCAGATCGCCGGCGCGTACCATCTGGCCTTCCTTGAAGAGCACTTTTTGCATCACGCCGGACACCTGGGGGCGCACTCGCACCGTGGCTTGCGGCGTGACGGTGCCGAGGGCGTCCAGAAGAATCGGAATGCTGGCCCGCTCTGCGGTGGCCACACCGACCGTGGTGGCGGGTGCGCCGCGGCGGGCGCCCGGACCACCGGGGCCCCCTGGCCCTCCAGGCCCGCCCGGGCCGGGCCCGCTACTGGCCGCCTCCGGTGAGGGGTGCGTCAGGCGCCAGGCCAGCCACCCGGTGCCTGCCAGGGCGATCACCGCGATCAGGCTGCCAAGAATGGACGCGCGGCGGCTCAGGCGTTTGCGGGGAAGTGTTTCGGGGCCCGGGGGCGGCACCTCAATGTTCGGGTCCATCAGCTGTCCTTGTTGCCAGCCACACCGGGAGTCTGGCGTGGCACTTTTTTGTGTTTGATGGGTGTTGTCACCGGCGCGATTTTTACAGTGTCCGCGTGTGTTTTCAGCTCGCCCACGAATTATCACAGCAAGCCTCCGCAGGCAGATTAAGCGCCCGAAAGAGCCGCGTAAATGTCCGGTAAAGAGAGCGGTCCTTCCTTCCGCCATGAGGGGAAACCGCGCCCGCCGCGGTGCAGTGGCGCATGTTGCTATGAGTTTAATAGCTATTGGCGCTGTATCTGATTGGGCTGGAGGCCGATTTCGTGCTTGAGTGCGAAGTGGCCGGTGGTGCAGCCCGGTGGCGCCCTCTGCTTAGAATAACGCCACCTCCCTTTTTTGAGACTTCCCCGCGTGACCGAATCAGCCGCTTCCCGCCTGCGCATCTGCCAGGCTGACTACCACCTTGCCGCACATGCCGAAGCGCTGGTTGCGCTGCTGGATGCGTACGCAAGAGACGTGGCCGGCGGCGGCCAGGCACTCGGCGATTTTGCCAAAAACCATCTTGTCACTGAGCTGGCTGCGCGACCCCAGGCTTTCAGCGTGCTGGCATTCGAGGGCCCGCAGGCGGTCGGGCTGGTCAACTGTCTTGAAGGTTTTTCGACCTTTGCCTGCCGCCCGCTCGTCAACGTGCATGACGTCGTGGTGCTTGCCAGCCACCGTGGACGGCGTGTCGGCGAGCAGATGCTGGCGCTGGTTGAGCAGATCTCGCGCGAGCGCGGCGCCTGCAAGCTGACTCTGGAGGTGCTGCCGGGCAACCGCAGCGCAATCACGCTGTACGAGCGGGTCGGTTTCGCCGGCTACCAGCTGGACCCGGCCATGGGGCAGGCGCAGTTTTTGCAGAAGTGGCTGGCTTGAATTCGCGCTGAACCAGATGCGCCCGTAACCTGCCACAGACGGACCGGCAGCGGCTTTTTCCCTAAGGAAACGCTTAATATGTCCTTGCGTATGTGCGGCCGCCGGATCGGGAGGCAATCCAACACATTCAACGCAGCAGCCCGCCCGAGCCCGGCTGACCGCGCGCCGCAGGGGGCTTGTTCAGCGCTTCCCTAAGTCAGGGTTGCACGTTTTGTACCAGCCAGCCAGTGGCTCAGCAGAACCCCGATTGCGGCGCCGACGGCCTCGGCGATCATAAAACCCGGTGCACTGACCGGTGCGATTCCGGCAAAACTGTCGGACAGCATGCGTCCCAGCACCGCGGCTGGGTTGGCAAACGAGGTGCTGGCCGTGAACCAGTAGGCGGCGCCAATGTAGCAGGCCACCAGCGCCGATGCCTTGCCCGGCGGTGAGCGAAGAATCACCAGAATCAGCCCGGCCGTGGCGACCGCTTCGGCCAGCCATTGGCCCCAGCCGCTAAAGGTGCCAGCGCTCGTCCATCCGCCGCGCAGTTGGCTGCTGAATTGGAGGATGTCCAGATCAAACATCGCATGCGCCAGCCAGGCGCCCGCCACGCCGCCCAGCAATTGACTTGCTATGAAAAAAGTAGCTACTCGCGCTCGCCCTTGAGGGGATGGCGGTTCTTTGAAGCACATCACCAGGGTGACCAGCGGATTGAAGTGGGCGCCGCTGACCGGGCCCAGCACTTCGATCAGCACATACAGCGCAAACACCGTCACCAGCGTGTTGGCCAGCAGGGCCACGCCTGAGTTGCCGCCGCTCAGGCGATCGGCCATGATGCCCGAACCGATGACGGCGCAAAGCAGGGCGGCGGTACCCAAAAACTCCGCGAGAAGGCGGTGCTTCAGGAGCGGCACGGCTGCTTCATCAGGCACGGGATGGCTCGCGCGCGTCGGTGACTGGCTCATGAGCCGGCCAGATCGCGCGCGGTTTGCTGCATCATGGCTCGCTCCAGCTTTTCGGGGGGCAGGTTGATCATCAGCTCCAGGCGACGGCGGAGCGCGTGCAGGGTCTGGCGGAAGGCCTCCAGTTTGTGCGCATCGTCAGCGTCGCCTTCGGACGGGTCGGCATAGCCCCAATGCGCCGTGGCAGGATGGCCGGGCCAGAAGGGACAGACCTCGCCGGCAGCGTTGTCGCAGACTGTGATGATCAAATCCATCATGACCCCCACGCTTTTCACTTCGTGTAATGCGCTGCCCCCCGAGGGGACCGTGCTGGCTGGGAGCGGCCCTGCGCGGCGCACCGGCAGCTCGTCGGGCACGGCAAATTCGTCCCAGCTTTTGCTTCTCAGGCCGTCGGTCGATATGCCGGCCGAGCGCAGCACCTGCAGGCCCAGGGGGTTGGGCTCCTGGTTCTCACGCGGGCTGCTGCCTGCCGAGTAAGCCTTGAAGCGGCCCTTGCCGATGTGATTGAGCGTGGCTTCCGCCAGAATGCTGCGGGCCGAATTGTGGGTGCATAAAAACAGGACGTTGATGGGACGATCAGGCATAAAAATCTCCTGGAGAAGGGTGTTCTTGTTCAGCAGCCCGTGCCTTGACGGGTGCTGCCGCTTGGGTGGCCTGCCTCAGGGGTTGAGGTGCTTGGGGGCAGATGGCTTTTCCCGGACGGGCAGCACCACCACCGGGGAAAAGCCGCCGCCGGCGGTGCGGAAATTGGTGGTCTGGCCGGTGTAGGTGCGTGCTGCCAGCAACTGCACCTGGCCGTTGTAGGTGTAGGCGCGCAGGTCCAGCTTCAGGCGGGTCGCCACGCCATCCACATCGACCAGCCTTTCGCTGGGCGGCACCAGCGCCTGGGCGATAAAGCCGCCGGCCGTGATGTGGGCCCAGACGCTGCGCGTGAGTTTCTCGCCCCGGTAGGCGGCCTTGGCGCCGTAACCCGCCACCGGCTTGAAAAACAGTTGCCGGCGCCGCGCCCAGAGCGCATCTGCCTGCTCGGCGGTGACCAGCTCGGTGGTCGGAATCACTGCTTGCAGCAGGCGCCGGTCCTCACTGGATACGCCCCACGAAGCCAGCAGCGCATCGTCACCCAGCGTGATCAGGTTGCGCTTGTCTGCAAACAGCGCATGGGCGCGGGGGTGCGGGGTGACCACTGCCGCGCCAGCCACGTAGGCCGCGCGCAGCGCGGCGTGCGAGGGCTCGGACAGGCTGAAGTCGGTCAGGCGGTTGTACACCAGGTCCACCGGCTGTCCCGCTGGCAGGGCGGGATGCCACAGCGCGCCGTCTTTCCATTGCAGGTCGCGGGCGTCGCCCACCGCAGCGCTGATGCCGTGCGCCAGAAAAAGCTGCCGCGCCAGTGCAAATTCTGGCGCCAGATACTGGTCATCGGGCGCGTCGTCCACGATCAGCACGCTGCGCAGCGGCTGCGTTCCGCGCTGGGTCTGCCACTCGCTGCGAAACATGGCTACAAAGGTTTCATCCAGCTGCGTCAGATCGCTGGCGGCATCCATCAACCCCTGCATGGGTTCGCAGCAGTCGCGGTGCGCGCGCGCCAATGCGGCGTTCAGCAGGGCGCCGCCGGCGTTGGTGTTGATTTCGATCAGGCGCGGGCCGCCTTCACCCAGGTGAAAGTCGTAACCCATGAAGACGCCGGCAGGGCCAAAGTCATGCCGGGCAATGTCGGGTGCGCCGGAGAGCGCCCGTTGCTGGTAGGCGGGCAGGGCGACCACGCGCTCTATCGCCGCAATCGCCTGGCCCAGCGTAGCGTTGATCGCGGGGTCCAGAAAAACAGCGGTTTCAGAAAACAGGTGGGGGTGGCTTGCCGCCAGCCCGGCCGCCAAGCCCTGCAGGCTGGGGTCGGTCTCCAGCTGCTGGCGCAGCCGCTCCGGGCTCAGGGTGCGGCACAGGCAACCCAGGTTCAGTGTTTCTGCAAGGTTCATGGTCAGCAGTTGACGCCGCAGGCTTCGCCCTGGCAGCAATGCTCGGTCAGGTAGCCCAGCAGCGCGGTCATCTGCTCAAAGTTGGCGCGGTAAATCAGGTTGCGGCCACGCGGCTCGCTGCTGACCAGGCCCGAATGCGCCAGTTCTTTCAGATGGAAAGACAAGGCGCTGGGCGCCACTTCCAGCTGTTCGGCAATGGCGCCAGGCGTCAACCCGGCAGGTCCGGCCACCACCAGTGCGCGGAAAGTACGCAGGCGCTGGGCCTGCGCCAAGGCAGCCAGGGCCTTGACGGCAGCGGCTTCATTCAGAAGAATTGTTTCCATAGTTCAAATATAATTGAATTATTGAAATGAGGCAATTGCACAAGGAAAACCCCATGGAGCAGGCCGTGTCCTTGGGTAACGTCGTTGACGTTGGCGGCTGTGCCGATGACGGTGTGTACCAGTCCAGAGTCGGCGTCAACCCCAATGTGGGCCATCATCCCAAAGTGCCACTGGTTGCCTTTCCTTGCCTAGTGCATCTCGGGGTCGCGCTCACCGCTGCCGTTCTTGGTCGAGCTGGGTGCGGCAATCAAGGTGGCATCCACCACCGTACCGGTCTTGAGCATAGGCCCTTGGTAGCCAGGGTGGCATTGATGGTGGCCATCAGCTGGACGCTAAGGTTGTGCTTCTCCAGCAAATGGCGAATTCTCAAGATGGTGCTCTCATCGCGCGAGCGCATGTCACCGGGGTTCAAACGCGCAAATTGGCAGTACAGCGAGATGTCGTGCAGGGCCTATTTCATGGCCGGATCGCTCAGACCAAACCACTGCTGAAGGAAGTGAATGCGCAGCATTGTCTCCACCGGAAACGACGGGCGACCGCCTTTGGCGCCTGTGCCGCCCGGCGAAAACGGCTCAATCAAGCCCACCGGTACTGGCAAGGCTGATTTGTTTCATCGTCAGATAACGCTTCTCAGAACTCAGCGGTTGGCCGGGTTTTGGAGAGTTTCCCTAGCCTACTGACGCGGGCGATGGCATTCGCCGGTCAGGAACCTGCCCCGCTGGCAGCACCGTGAATTCGGCTGAACCGCGCATCGCCGCTTCCGGCCCCATCGGCGAATACACCGCCAGGATGCGTACAGGTTCCCAGCCAAGATTAAAGGTGGAGTGGTAGGCCCCCTTGGGAATGGAAACAAGGTCGCCGCTGCGGATGGTCCGGGTCTGCGGCTTGCCTTCCTCAAACTCAATCATCATTTCGGCTTCGCCAGCAATCATGAAAATGAGCTGTTCCGACTCGTTATGACAGTGACGTGCGTGACCCTGTCCCGGGTCGAAGTAAATCGACACTGCGCTAAGGTTGCTCAAGCCGCTTATCGCCGGTTCGGAAAGGACCTTGCCTGTGACCCAACTGGCCATTAGGGTATCGACCTCAGCTGGGCTGATGGCCACGGGGGGAGTGTTCATAGGGAGTCTCTTTTGGATTGGTTAACTAGTTAATGGCAGGACGGTCGTGGTCTGGACAGGTTCACCAGCCCATACGGGCGGATGCTGGCCAATCGGGTGGCTCATCAGTGCGTCGAGCCGTGCCTTGACCAGCGCAGCGGAACTCTTCTCCAGGCTCATGCGACGCGGTCCCGAATCACCTGGGGCACCGGCCGGGTGTTGGCGAATGAAGGCCGTTCCTCGAGCCGGTCTGAATAGACAGCAAGGTTCGGATACTGCACGCGCCAGTCGTTCTGCGGCCAACGCACAGTTATATAGCGCAGCAATGTTCCGCTGGCGATGTCCGCCATCGAAAAGGTGTCGGCGTGGCAAAACGTCTTGTCGCCGATCACGCGTGACAGTTCACGCAGGGCGCCTTCGAGCTTCCTTAGCT
>JBKJZS010000499.1:0-1457 GCA_046714915.1 Polaromonas sp.
GCCCTCGTGACTGGGCCATGCGCCGGGCTGTCTGCAAGCCCGCCACTCGGGAAATCGTTGTCATGGTCGGGCCAGGGCGAGCCTTTGGTGGCTGGCTTCAACCCGATCTGCATGACTGTACGAGGCCACGCGGGAATAATGGTTACCTAGGAGCCTGTCGGACTTAGGGCGTCGAAGCGAAAATCGACCCCAGCGAGGACAGTTTTGCCGGATTTGCAGGCCCATATCCCCGCTATGGGTAAAAAGACGGTGAAAAATGGACCGCTGCGGTCGATTTGCAGCCGACGCTCCCTAAGTCCGACAGGCTCCTAGGGTACGCAATAACGAGCAATCATCTCTTTTTCTGGAGCATCTTATGAAATTGAACAATCCAGCAACCCCGGTGGCCGTCGTCACCGGCGGCGCACGCGGCATTGGGCTGGCGATTGGCCAATGGTTCCTGGCCCATGGGCATCGAGTGGCGCTGCTCGACATCGATGCCGAAACGCTGGGCCAGACCGCCGCCAGGCTGAACGACCCCGATCACGTGCTTGCCGTGTGCTGCGACGTGTCCAATCCGCAGCAAGTGCAGGCTGCTGTGGAGACGGTAACGGCCGCCTTCGGCCGGATCGACGCGTTGGTTAACAACGCCGGCGTGGCTGTTTTCAAGTCGATTGCTGAGACCTCTTTCGAGGAGTGGCGCAAGGTAATGGGGACTAACCTTGATGGCGCTTTTCTCTGCACCCAGGCCTGCGCTCCGGTCATGCGTAAGACCGGGGGCGGCAGTATTGTCAATATCGCCTCTATCTCCGGACTGCGCGCCAGCACTCTACGCGTCGCCTATGGCACCAGCAAGGCTGCGCTCATTCACCTTACCAAGCAACAGGCCGTTGAGTTGGGCCATGTCGGCATCCGCGTGAACGCTATCGCGCCCGGCCCGGTGGATACCGAGATGGCCAAGCTGGTCCACAGCGCGGCCATCCGCACGGATTACTATGATGCGATTCCGCTGAACCGGTACGGAACGACTGAGGAGATCGCATCGGCAACGGGTTTTCTCTGCAGCCCTGCCGCGAGCTATGTGAACGGTCAAGTCTTGGCCGTGGACGGCGGCTTTGACGCGGCCGGGGTGGGTCTGCCCACGCTGCGCAAGCAGGCGCCACACTAGGAGCCTGTCGGACTTAGGGCGTTTGACAAGTGGGGCCAAGGAAGCTTGCTGCGGCCGATTCGAGCGCGTTTGGCAGCCTCCTATTTGACGCAGGGTGAGAGACTGGCCGACACGTCCCTGGCAGCACGCGGGAAGCTGCCGAAAACCAGCTTTTTAAGGAAATAGTGGCTGTAGTCCAGGAACAGTGGGCGTATTAAGCTATGAACCTAGAAACCGCAGTTGACCGCTTGCAAACATCAGGAAGGCCGCATGCAGATTGACTTTCCCCTCTTCGATAACGCTCACCTTCTGGGTGAGAGCGCTATGCGCC
>JBKJZS010000500.1:0-2730 GCA_046714915.1 Polaromonas sp.
GGCGATGGCGGTTGCGGGCATAGGCCAGCTTGCCGTGCCGACCTCGAACAGGCGTGGCCAACGCAAGGCAAATCCCCGCGGTCTTGCCTGACTTGCTTCTTCCTGGACAGCCGTCGACGCAAGTGAAGTTGGCAGCATTCTTTTGGCAGGATTTGGCATAGGGCTGGCGACTGGAGCGCACCGGCAACCCGGTGATAATTGCAGCATGAACGCCCCTTCAACCGAAGAAGAACAAGCCCGTCCACAACCCCAATCCCTGACCGACCTGTTTGTATCATTCACCTGGCTGGCCCTGCAGGGTTTTGGCGGCGTGCTGGCTGTGGTTCAACGCGAACTGGTCGAGAAAAAGCGCTGGATGACGCGCGAAGAATTTGTCGAGGAATGGGCGGTGGCGCAAATCATGCCGGGGCCCAACGTGGTCAACCTCTCGCTGATGATCGGACACCGCTACTTCGGCCTGCGCGGTGCGCTGGTGGCGCTGGCCGGGATGCTGACCGTGCCCCTGGTAGTGGTGTTGCTGCTGGTGCTGGTGTATGCGCAGTTTGCCAGCCAACCAGAAGTGGCCGGCGCCTTGCGCGGCATGGGCGCGGTCGCCGCTGGCCTGATTGCGGCGACCGGCCTGAGGCTGATGGGAGCGCTGAAGATGCATCCGTTGGGCCTGCCCACCTGCATCACACTGGCGCTGCTGTGCTTCACCGGCATCGCACTGCTGCGCCTGCCGCTGGTTTACGTGCTTCTCGGACTGGGTGGGGTGGCCTGCACCCTGACTTATCGGAAGCTGGCCCGATGAGCATCAACTTGCAATGGAGCGACTGGCTCGGCCTGTTTGTGCATTTTTTGTCGCTGTCGCTGCTGTCAATCGGCGGTGCCATCACCACCGCGCCCGAAATGCACCGCTACCTGGTAGACCGCCAGCACTGGCTGACCGACCCGCAGTTCAATGCCTCAGTGGCGATCGCGCAGGCCGCGCCCGGCCCCAACGTGTTGTTTGTCGCGCTGATGGGCTGGCATGTGGGCCTGAACGCCGGCGGACCGCTGACGGGGCTGCTCGGCGTATTTGTCACCATGCTGGGCATTTTGCTGCCCAGCACCACCCTGACCTACCTCGCGGCCAGCTGGTGCCACCGCAATCGCAATTTGCGCTGGGTGCGCGCCTTCAAACAGGGCATGGCACCGATTGTGATTGCGTTGCTGATCGCCACCGGCTGGATTCTGGCCAGTGCCAACGCAACTACCCTGAAAGACTGGTCGGTGGTGCTGTTGGCCGGGGGGACGGCTCTCGTTGTCTGGCGGACCCGGCTGCACCTGCTGTGGCTGCTGGGCACCGGTGCATTTCTGGGCGCCATGGGCTGGATTTGAATCGGTCTCACGGGCCTGTTATCGGCTGGAAACCAAGGCGGTTTTACGAAGTCGGCTGACGCAAGCGAGCCAGCGAACATCGCGGTCCTGACCGTCAGCTGCTGCGCTGCCGCAGCGCCTCGTACAGGCAGACGCCGCTGGCCACCGATACGTTCAGGCTCTCGACGGCGCCGCGCATCGGAATGCTGACCAGCTCGTCGCAGGTTTTGCGGGTCAGCTGGCGCATTCCCTCGCCCTCGGCGCCCAGCACCAGAGCCACCGGTCCGCTCAGCCCGACCTCGTAAATCGTTTTGGGCGCGTCGTCGCTGGCGCCTATACACCAGATGTTGCGCTCTTTGAGTTCACCGAGCGTGCGCGCGAGGTTGGTCACCATGAAATAAGGCATGGTTTCGGCGGCACCGCTGGCCACCTTGGCGACCGTGGCGTTGATGCCTGCCGCGTGGTCTTTGGGCGCGATCACCGCATGCGCGCCGGCGCCGTCAGCCACCCGCAGGCAGGCCCCGAGGTTGTGCGGATCGGTCACGCCGTCAAGCACCAGCAACAGGGGCGGCTCGCCCCCGCTGGCCTCGAGCTGCTCGAGCAACTCGTCCAGCGATTTCACCTGCGCCATCGCGTCCACCCTTGCCACCACGCCCTGATGGCCGTGGCTGCCACACATTTTGGCCAGCCTCAGCCCGTCCGACTCAATCAGGCGAACGCCTGCCTCCCTGGTCCGATCGACAAACTGACGCATCCGCGCGTCACGCCGCGAAACGTCAAAAAACACTTCAAAAACGGACTGAGGGGCAGTTTTAATGCGCACACCGACGGCGTGAAATCCGAACAGGACTTTGGGGGAAGAGGACATGGCAGGATTATCACTGCATCGGTCTGGAGCCGGACAGCACGGCCGCGCGCATGATGGGCGGACAAAGCTGGCGACTGAAAAGCCACAAGAAGAGCAACAAGACGCCTTTTGACTGGATACCCCGTGAGGACGGCGGCTTAAACCTGACCTGATCCTGGTGGGTCCATCTTTCTGGCTGGGTTCACCGTTGCAGGATAGGTTTGGCGCGCGCTGCTGCACGAAAGCGCCCTGGCAGGCCTCGATGGACACGCTGCTGCAGAGGTGCTGGACCGCCAGATGGATCGCCCCGGTGACTGCCCGAAATTTCCGCCGCAACCCAGCCCCCCCTCTTCGGCCGTTGAAATCCCTTACTTTGCTACTCAATTGATAGCTGGTTACGCCCGTCGGTGAAGGGGAATGCGCCGAATATCACTCAAACTCCAGGTTCATCGCGTTTTCGCGCAAAATCGTGGGCATGCAATTCAATTACATCGCCAATGCATACGTCCGTTCATCGTCGGGCAAGACCATTCCTGTGATCGACC
>JBKJZS010000501.1:0-8350 GCA_046714915.1 Polaromonas sp.
GGTTGGTCTTGCAGAACTCACGCACCTGCGCTTCCGTCAGGTCCGGATTTTTCTTGACGATGACCAGCTTGACGGCTTCGCCCGACTTGTCGTCGACCACGCCGATACAAGCGCATTCCAGGATGCCGTCCATGCCGGTCACCACCTCTTCCACCTCGTTGGGATAGACATTGAAACCGCTGACCAGAATCATGTCTTTCTTGCGGTCGATGATCTTGAAGAAGCCGCGCTCATCGACGACGCCGATATCGCCTGATTTGAAATAGCCGTCGGGGGTCATGACCTTGGCGGTTTCATCAGGGCGCTGCCAGTAGCCGGCCATGACCTGCGGCCCTTTGATGGCAATCTCGCCCGGCTGGCCGGCCGGAACTTCGTTGCCGTCGTCGTCCAGCAGCTTGAACCAGGTGCTGGGGATAGGCACACCAATGGTGCCGCTGAAGCTTTTGCTGTTGGTCGGATTGCAGCTGGCCGAAGGCGAGGTTTCGGACAGGCCGTAACCCTCACAAATCGGGCACCCTGTTTTCTCAAGCCAGAGCCTGGCTACCGCGCTCGTTACAGCCATGCCGCCACCCAGCGAAATTTTCAGGTGCGACCAGTCCACGGTGTTGAAGTCGGGGTGGTTGGCCAGGCCATTGAACAGCGTATTGACCGCGGGGAAACTGTGCACCTTGTGCTTGGCCAGCTCCTTGAGCACCGCAGGAAGGTCGCGCGGATTCGGGATCAGGATGTTTTTTCCGCCGGTACGCATGCCCAGCATCATGTTCACGGTGAACGCGAAGATATGGTACAGCGGCAATGCGCAGACATAGGTGGGCTGCACGCCGGGCGCCATGCTGGCCATGGCGGGGCCGTTCCAGGCCTCGGACTGCAGCACGTTGGCAATCACGTTGCGATGCAGCAGCACCGCGCCTTTGGAAACACCGGTGGTGCCGCCGGTGTACTGCAGCACGGCCACGTCATCGGGTTTGATGTCGGGTCGTTTGAGCGTGCCGCGCGTGCCCTGGGCGACTGCATCGTTGAAGCGCACCGCACCCGGCAAGTTGTAGGCAGGCACCATTTTTTTGACATTACGCACCACGTAATTAACCAGCGCGCCCTTGAGCACGCCCAGCCGGTCGCCCATCGCGCAAAGCACGACGTGCTTGACCGGCGTGGCGGCAATGCACTTCTCGAGCGTACTGGCAAAATTTTCGACAATAACGATGGCCTTGGCGCCCGAGTCTTTCAGCTGGTGCTCCAGCTCCCGCGGCGTATAGAGCGGATTGACATTGACAACCACCAGGCCCGCGCGCAGGATGGCCGCGACGGCTGCCGGATATTGCGGCACGTTGGGCATCATGATGGCCACCCGGTCTCCCTTGACCAGTCCGAGACCCTGCAGATAGGTCCCGAAAGCGCGCGACACGCTGTCGGTTTGGGCAAAAGTCACCTCTTTGCCCATGAAGCTGTAGGCGGTGCGATCGCCGTACTTTTTGAAGCTTTCCTCCATGAGCTGCACCAGCGATGCGTACTGCGACGGATCAATGTCGGCGGGCACGCCTGCAGGGTAGGCGCTCAGCCAGGGCCGATCAGTAATCGATGCGTTCATGTTGTCTCCATGGGGTCAAATTAATTAATTAATTGCCATGAATTTTCATGGCACGCCCTCTGCGGGGCTATGGCGTCTTTCCCCAGGCGCGCAGGAAACCGAAGGGAGAGTCCCCTAATTCAGGCCCGTGAAGGGGCGAAGCCGCGGCGGCAGCAACTACTCGATTGCCTTGCCCATGTCCTCAATCACTTTTTTGGCATCGCCAAACACCATCATGGTTTTGTCCATGTAGAACAGCTCGTTGTCCAGGCCGGCATAACCCGCGGCCATCGAACGCTTGTTGACGATGACGGTCTTGGCCTTGTAGGCCTCCAGAATGGGCATGCCGTAAATGGCGCTGCCCTTGACGAGCGCGGCGGGGTTCACCACATCGTTGGCACCCAGAATAATGGCGACATCGGCCTGGCCGAACTCCGGATTGATCTCCTCCATCTCAAACACCTGCTCGTACGGCACTTCGGCCTCGGCGAGCAGCACGTTCATGTGGCCCGGCATGCGCCCGGCCACCGGGTGGATCGCGTACTTGACCTTGACCCCCCTGTGCATGAGCTTCTCGGCCAGCTCGTTGACCGCGTGCTGCGCACGCGCAACGGCCAGTCCGTAACCCGGCACGATGATGACCGTTTCCGCATTGCCGAGGATAAAGGCCGCATCGTCGGCCGAGCCCGACTTGACCGGACGCTGCTCTTTCGTGCCGGCCACTGCAGTTCCCGCCTCGCCGCCGAAACCGCCCAGAATCACGCTGAAAAAAGAGCGGTTCATCGCCTTGCACATGATGTAGGAAAGGATGGCGCCAGAAGAGCCCACCAGGGAACCGGCGACGATCAGCATCGCGTTGTTCAGCGAAAAGCCAATGCCGGCTGCGGCCCAACCCGAATAGCTGTTGAGCATGGACACCACCACCGGCATGTCGGCCCCGCCGATCGGGATGATGATCAGCACACCCAGCACAAAAGACAGTGCCAGCATCGCAAAAAATGCGGTCCAGTTGCCGCTGAAGGTGAACACCAGACCGAGTGCCAGCGTGGCCAGCCCCAGCACCAGGTTGAGCATGTGCTGGCCCGAGAAGGTCACCGGCGCGCCCTGGAACAAACGAAATTTGTACTTGCCGCTGAGCTTGCCAAATGCAATAACCGATCCGCTGAAGGTGACCGCGCCAATGGCCGCACCAAGGAAGAGCTCGAGCCGGTTGCCGGCCGGAATGGCCGCGGTGGGCAGGCCCTGGGCCACAATGCAGAAGGCATCCGGTTCGGCCATGGCGGCTACGGCGATAAACACCGCCGCCAGACCGATCATGCTGTGCATAAAGGCCACCAGCTCGGGCATCTTGGTCATTTCGACTCGTTTGGCCATCAGCGTGCCAAGGCCGCCACCCACGATCAGGGCGACCAGCACATAGGCCATGCCGGCGGCCTTGCCGCCCGAGGTTTCAACAATGAGCGCCCCGGTGGTCAGCACGGCAATGGCCATGCCCGCCATGCCAAACAGGTTGCCGCGAATCGAGCTCGTGGGATGCGACAGGCCCTTGAGCGCCTGAATAAAACAGACCGAAGCCACCAGGTACAGCAGCGTGACGAGGTTCATGCTCATTTGGCAGCTCCTGCATGGGCCGATTTTTCAGCAGTGACGATTTTCTTTTCTTTCTTCCGGAACATCTCCAGCATGCGGCGCGTCACCAGAAAACCACCGAACACGTTGACCGCGGCCAGGGCCACGGCGAGCACGCCCATGGTCTTGCCCAGCGGCGTCACCGTCAGCGCGGCGGCCAGCATGGCGCCCACAATCACGATCGCTGAAATGGCGTTGGTCACCGCCATCAGCGGCGTGTGCAGCGCGGGCGTGACTGTCCACACCACGTGGTAACCCACGTAGATAGCCAGCACAAAGATGATGAGGTTGATGATGGTCGGTGACACTGCATCCATGGTCTTCTCCTGGCGGGGAGGCGTTGTCGCCTGGCCCCTGAAAGTGGGTTATTTCTTTTTGACTTCGCCGTTTTGCGTCATCAGGCAGGCCGCCACAATGTCGTCTTCGAGGTCGATGGTGAGCGCGCCGTCCTTGCTGATGATCAGCTTGAGAAAGTCCAGCAGGTTGCGCGCGTAAAGCGCACTCGCATCGGCGGCGACCAGCGCCGGCACATTGATCTCGCCAATCAGCGTGACGCCGTGTTTGAGCACGGTCCGGCCGGGTTCCGTCAGCGGGCAGTTGCCGCCCTGTGGAGCTGCCAAATCAACAATCACGCTGCCTGGCTTCATGGCCCTGACCATGTCTTCGGTCACCAGCACAGGGGCAGCTCGGCCGGGGATCAGCGCGGTGGTGATCACGATGTCGGCCTGGGCCACGCGTTTGGCGACCTCGGCCTTTTGGCGCTCCAGCCAGCTTGCCGGCATCGGTTTGGCGTAACCACCGACCCCCACGGCTGCCTCGCGCTCTTCGTCGGTTTCGTAAGGCACGTCAATGAATTTGCCACCCAGTGACTCGACCTGTTCCTTGACACTGGGCCGAACGTCGCTGGCCTCAATCACCGCGCCGAGGCGCCTGGCCGTGGCAATCGCCTGCAGTCCGGCCACACCCACACCCAGAATGACCACGCGGGCCGCCTTGACGGTGCCCGCAGCAGTCATCAGCATCGGGAAAAAACGCTGGTATTTGTCGGCCGCCATCATGACGGCCTTGTAACCCGCGATATTGGCCTGCGATGACAGCACATCCATGCTTTGCGCACGGCTGGTACGCGGCGCCGCTTCCAGTGCGAAGGAGGTCAGCTGGGCGCCGGCCAGACGCTGCAGGCCGGCCGCGTCGAAGGGATTGAGCATCCCGACCACCACCGTTCCGGCTCGGGTGTGGGCCAGCTCGCTGTCGAGCGGGCAACGGACCTTGAGCACGATGTCGGTCGCATAGGCGCCGGCGGCATCGGTGATCTCGGCGCCAACCGCCGTGTACGCGTCGTCAGGAACGCTGGCCGCCACGCCAGCGCCCGACTGGACGCGGACCGTGTGGCCCTGGCCCTTGAGTTTCTTGGCCGTTTCGGGCGTGACGGCGACGCGTGTTTCTCCGGCCGTGATTTCGGCGGGTACCCCAATCAGCATGGGTCTCTCCTCAGTGCATTAGTTTTTTGGCGGGACTTGCGTGAACTTGTACGGGAATTTGCAGCTGCCGTGAAGCTTACATGAGATTTCTAAAATTTTTACCCGGTCAATCTATAGTTTTTTGGACGCGGCAATGCCCGCCGACAGCCACACCACCGGCTATTTGGCGGTCGGCATCACAAACTCCGCACCCTTGCCAATGCTCTCGGGCCAGCGCTGCATGATGGACTTTTGCTTGGTATAAAAGCGCACGCCTTCCTCGCCGTAAGCGTGCATGTCGCCAAACAGGCTTTTTTTCCAGCCCCCAAAGCCATGCCAGGCCATGGGCACCGGAATCGGCACGTTGATGCCCACCATGCCAACCTGGATGCGCCGGCTGAACTCACGCGCCACATGGCCGTCGCGGGTAAAGCAGCTCACGCCGTTGCCAAACTCATGGGCATTGATCAGGTTCACCGCCTCGGCAAAGTCCTTGACGCGCACGCAGCCCAGCACGGGGCCAAAAATTTCTTCCTTGTAAATGCGCATGTCCGGCGTCACATGGTCAAACAGGGTGCCACCCATCCAGAAACCGTTCTCACAGCCTTGGCCTGCATTCGCGCCCGTGAAGCTTCGTCCGTCCACCAAGAGCTTGGCGCCCTCTTTGACGCCGGTATCGATATATCCCGTGATGCGGCTGTGCGCCGCGGCGGTCACGATGGGACCCATCTCGGCATCGAGATTCACGCCGTTTTTGATGACCAGCGTTTTGGCCCGCGCCTGCAGCATGGGAATGAGTTTGTCAGCGACGTTGCCGACGAGCACGGCCACCGAGATCGCCATGCAGCGCTCGCCGGCGGAGCCGTAACCGGCGCCTATCAGCGCGTCCACTGCCTGTTCCAGATCGGCATCGGGCATGACCACCATGTGGTTCTTCGCACCGCCCAGCGCCTGCACGCGTTTGCCGTGGCGCGCGCCGGTTTCATAGATGTAATTGGCGATCGGCGTCGAGCCGACAAAAGACACCGCTTTGACATCCGGATGGACCAGCAGCGCGTCGACCGCTTCCTTGTCGCCCTGCACGACGTTGAATACGCCATCGGGCAATCCCGCCTGTTTGAACAGATCCGCCATGAACAGACTGGCGCTGGGGTCGATCGGGCTGGGTTTGAGGACAAAGCAGTTGCCGGCGGCAATCGCCACCGGAAACATCCACATCGGCACCATCACCGGAAAGTTGAACGGGGTGATGCCGGCGACCACGCCCAGCGGCTGGCGCAGCGTCCAGTTGTCGATGCCGGTGGAGACCTGGTCGGTGAAGTCACCCTTGAGCAGCTGCGGGATGCCGCAGGCGAACTCCACGATGTCGATGCCGCGCGCGACTTCGCCCAGAGCATCGGTAAACACCTTGCCATGCTCGGCGGTAATCAGGTGGGCCAGCTGGTCCTTGTTCGCGTTAAGAAGCTCCAGGAACCTGAACATGACGCGGGCGCGACGAATCGGCGGGGTGTCGGCCCACGCCGGAAAGGCGGCCTGGGCCGCGGCGACCGCGGCATCCACGTCCGCAGAACTGGCCAGCGCGACGTGGCCCGAGACGGCGCCGGTCGCGGGATTGAAAACTTCCTGGCTCCGCCCCGCTGTGGGCGTCTTGCCGTGCCCGTTGAGGTAGTGGCCAATGGTTACTCGGGTTGCTCGGGGGGCCACTGCGGGTGGCGCCGTAACTGCAGGGGATAAAGACATGGACAAACCTTTGAGCGTGGTTTCGGATGTGAGGGGAGCGTGACTAAGTTGCTATCCCGCAGTCTACGGCTCCCCGCCCCATTTGATAATGCCCTCTTTGGTGATTACATTGTTCATATTTTTGAACAATAACATCGTCTATGTCCTCTGACCAGCTTTCGCCGCTTATCGCCGATCTTCATCTTCTGACGGTATTGGCTCATACCCGAAGCTTTACCGAAGCAGCACGCCGCCTCGGTGTTTCGAAAGCCTCCGCCAGCATGCGCATCAGCGAGCTGGAGCGCTCAGCCGGCGTATCGCTGGTGCGCCGCACAACCCGGTCCGTGGGCCTGACCGAGGCCGGACAGCAATTGGTCCATGAAATGCAGCCGGCGTTCAACCGCATCAGCGAGAGCTATACCGCGGTCAAGGACCTGGTCGGAACCGCCCGCGGCCTGATCCGGGTGACCGCACCGGTCGCGCTGGGCCGGCAGCACCTGGCGCGCTGCATCGCCGACTTCCTCAAGCACTTCCCGGACATTCACATCGAGCTGGAATTGACCGACCGCTTCGTGAATCTGGTCAACGAAGGATTCGATCTGGCCATCCGGCACACCAACGCGCCACCCGAGACCCATGTGGCGTGGCTGCTGTGTGAAACGCGCTCCGTCCTGCTGGCGAGCCCGCAGTACCTGAAACGGCGCGGCCTGCCCAAGCACCCCTCCGAGCTGACTTCGCATGACTGCCTGCTGTACCTGGGTGGCAGCCATGCCGGGACCTGGACTTTTGCGCGCGCCACGAAACGAAAATCCGGCGAACGGGTGGGCGTTAACATTTCCGGCACACTCAAGGCGAACAACAGCGAAGTGCTTCGGGACGCCCTTCTTGCAGGCCTGGGCATCGGCCTGCTTCCGGACTTCAGCATGCCGCCTGTCACCGGCGGGGATAAGGACCACAAATTGATCGAGGTTCTGCCCGACTGGCAGGTGCAGGGGTTTTTTGGAGATCGCATTTACGCTCTCCGGCCGTGGTCGCCGCAAGTGCCCAAGGCTGTTCAGTGCTTTGTTGAACATTTGCGCCAGCGCTTTGCCGAAGGATTCGCCACCGCGCTGAGCCGGCCCCCCGGCCAAAACTGACCCGGCGGCAGCCTCTGCCGAGTGTCACACGCGGCACGGATAATCAGGCCATGAATACACCCTGGAAACCCAGCGTCACTGTCGCTGCGGTGATTGAATGCAATGTCGACGGCATCCAGAAATTCCTGCTGGTTGAAGAGGAAACCCGGGACGGCCTGAAGCTCAACAACCCCGCTGGCCACCTGGACCCCGGCGAGAGCCCGCAACAGGGCTGTGCCCGCGAAACGCTGGAAGAAACCGCATTTCATTTCACCCCGACGGCGATCGTGGGCGTGTACCTCTCGCGTTTTGAACGAACCGTCCCCGGGGAAAGCCCGCCGGTCGATATCACTTACCTGCGCTTTGCGTTTTGCGGTGTGCTGGGCAAGCACGTCGCCGGACAGCCACTCGACGAAGGCATTGTGCGTACGCTGTGGCTAACCGCCGATGAAATAAGAGCCTGCCCGCACTTGCATCGCAGTCCGCTGCTGTTGACCAGCCTGGAAGACTACCTGGCCGGAAAACGCTATCCGCTGGACCTGGTCACCACGGGGCCTTCTGTTTTTCTTCCGCATGCATAACCGGTCCTGCTGTCGTCGATCAGGCGCAGGGGCGTTGTGCTCACCCGTGTGCGCAACCGAGTTCAGCGCGCACCTGGGGTGCGCGCAAGCAAGCATTTTGTATCGCCTCATTCCGGGCAGCACTCGGGCGAACAGCGTCAGCGCCGGGCCTTGAGAGCCGCGCGCAGGTAGTCGTGAAATACCCTGGCGGGGGCATGCAGGGCAGCGCCGCGCCGGGCGGCGAGGCCCAGCACCCGAGACACCGTCGGTCGGCGCAGCGCAACGCCCACAAGGGCGGAG
>JBKJZS010000502.1:0-23605 GCA_046714915.1 Polaromonas sp.
AGTAATACCCGTGAAAAAATGAGCCAGCAGCCCGGCAGGTCGAAGACCGCGCAGATGAGGCTCCTGGACTGGGGGAGGCGGTGTGGGTTGCCAAATCACAAGCCTTGAGTCCTGCCGCAAAGCCCCATTGATTTTGCGATCGCTATTAAAAAAATAGCTAGCTACGCCCGTGGTTATTGGTCAAATCCTTAAAATAGCCTACCAAGCGCTTGCAGGGCTGCCTGGCACAAAAAAACGGCTGCAGTGGGTTGTTCTGCAGCCGTTTTGTTGGCTTCAATTTGAACGAAAACAGGTTTTTATAAACCGATGATCCCGCCGTCGTTTTTGGTGATGGCAATAGTTGCCGAGCGTGGCCGGGCTGACGCACCACCGGGACCGTAAGCAGCTACGCCGCCGCCGTTGCCTGGCCAGTTGCTCTGGAACATGCCAGTGCCGATCTGGGCTGCGGTGGTGTCTTCACCTGGGTGCTGGATGTTGACAAACAAGGTCCGGCCGTCCGGCGACTCAGTTACACCCGTGATCTCTGCGCCCTTCGGAGCGGTCAAAAAGCGCTTGAAGGTCGTGTCGGTCATAGGTTTGCCGGCGTAGGTCGTCACGGTTTTGTCCGTGGTCACAGTGAGGTTGGGGCTTCCATCTGCCTTGTTCACTACCGCGCGTACGCCACCGTCGCCCTGAGTTCCCGGCACTGCTGCCAGCAACATCGCGTTGGACTGGTCCGTGAAGGTATTGTCGTCAGTCTCGATCCACAGGATGCCGGAAACATCAGAGAACCAGCAGCCATCGGGCTTGGACAAATCGTTCATTGGGCTCAGTGCCGACAGATTGACGTTCTGCTGCCAGTTGACGTTGTCCACACCGGTATCAGCCACGGCCTGCGAGCCAAACAGGAAGATGTCCCAGGCAAAGGTTTCGGCACCAGCGTTATCGCCGGTTTCGCGAATCCGCATGATGTGTCCGTTGACGTTGCCGCGCTGCGTACTGGTGTTGTCAACACGCGTGTCACGCCAGTACCGGGGCTTGGCCGGGTCGAGATCGGGGTTCATGAAGTTGTTGTTCGAGACAGTGGCGGTAGCACCGCGATCCGGGTTCTCGGTCATGGTGATATAGATTTCGCCGGTTTTTGGATTGACGGCGGTCCACTCTGGGCGGTCCATGCGGGTGGCTTTGGCAGCATCCGCAGCTAGGCGGGTGTTGACGCAAACATCGGTCAGATTGCCAAAGGTGTAACCGGCTGGATTTTGGGTGCTCACAGCCACACCGGCGGCGACGTCCGGGTTGCTCAGGTCCAGCTTGACCCAGGTACCAGTGCCATTGGCATTGAAGCGTGCCGCGTAGATCGTGCCTTCGTCCATGTATTCAGCACCAACCTGCAGACGGTCTGCACGGTTGGCATCAGCTTCGACCCACAATTTCCTGGAGACGAACTTGTAGACGTACTCGCCGCGAGAATCGCAGCCAATATAAAACGCAATCGGCCGGCCGACTGCCGCGTTGCTAGGCCAGGCACCCTCGTTGGCGCGGCGGCCGAGTGCGGTGCGTTTGACAGGCGTTGACGCAGGGTTGTACGGATCAATTTCAACGATGTAGCCAAAGGTGTTGGGTTCATTGCGGAAGTCGCCTGTGCCATCAGCAGGCCTGGTGGCGTCGGCAGTGATGTTCCAGCGGCTGAATACGGTGCTCGCGGCGTTGGCCGGCACGACGGTGGCCCAGCGGTTATTACCGGTACGGCTCAACCCAATCCCATTGCGCAGCAATGCTGTTGTCTTTCTGAGTGCGCACGGTGGCGTCTGAACCACGGCTGAAATAACCGGCCCAGTTTTCTTCTGCGGTCAGGTAGGTGCCCCAAGGTGTGTAGCCGTGGCCGCAGTTATTGATCGTACCGCGGCTCTGAACGCCGGTAGGCGAAAACACCGTGCGGGTGAAAACAGATCCGCGGGCGGGGCCGGCGATATCCATCACGGTATTGGGTGTAATGCGGCGATTGAAGGTGGACGACTTCACGTAGCCGTAACGGCCCGACGTTTTGCGCAGTTCCACGACGGTCACGCCGTGGGCTTCAATTTCCTTGATCGCCTGGGCCTCGGGGCGGGGTCCGGCACCCGAGTTGCCGATCTGGCCGGTGGGGTGCATGAAGTTCACGGTGCCGGAAATGTTCTCGTGGTTGATGGCCAGCAGGGCGCGGTCCAGGGCGGCGTGCTCCGGAGTGCCGGTGTCGCTCAGACCGAAATACTCGATGCCATCGTGGTGGTCGCCCGCCCGGCGCGCAAAGTTGTCATCGGTGCCGTCGTTTTTATAATCAGGCACTGCTGCGTCAATCGAGTCGCCTACCGCGTAAACCACCGTGGCGGTGTATCCGTCTGCTACCGTCACGCGGTCCGTCAAAGCTTTATCGACCGCCTTGAAACCCAAAATCACGCTTGCGGGCGCAGGAGGGCTGCCGACGGTGCTATCGGACCCGCCGCCGCATGCGCTCAAGCCCAATGTCCCTAGCCCTGCCATCGTCATGGCGCCAACGCCGCCTTTTAGAACATAGCGGCGGTGCATGCGGGCCGCCAGCACGTCATGCATGCTGGGGTTGCCGCTGGTATTATTTTCAAGATCGTCCGGGTCAATCATCGTGCTTTCGGACGGAATCAAATTTTTAGTCATCGGGGATGCTCCAATTAATGCGTAATAGCCCCGTGATGATCGAGTCCCTTTGTGACAAGTCTGTGAATAGCCCTGACATCCAATCAAAGATGGATATGCTTGTTCGCGTGAAATATGGTTTTTCCCCAGCGATCAGTCTTGGGTTCGGCGGTAGCGGAGCAGGTCACCCTTAACGCTTTCCGCTGGAAATCAAAGTTACTTAATCAGCAAGCTTTTTAGAGGCAAAGCCCGGCTGGCCTTGACTTCACCCAGTGAGAAACTGGTGTGCAGGTCTTTCACATTAGGCAGGTTGATTAACACGTTGCGCGCCAGTTGTGAAAAAGTCTCCAGATCACGCGAGACCACTTGTAGTTCAAACGTACCGGCGCCGCTGATGTAGTGGCAAGACACCACCTCGGGGATCTGAAGCAGCGCATCTTCCAGCTCGCGGGTGACATTGCCGTTGTTGCGCTCGGCATCCAGCCGCACAAAAGCCAAGACACCCAAGCCGATTTTGTGACGGTCGATTTCGGCGTGATAACCCTTAATGAATCCTGACTCTCCGCCAGCAGGGAGCCGCGCTCAGTCCGACACGGGCGGCCAATTCAATGTTGGTCAAACGGGCATCGGTTTGCAGTTCATTCAGAATTGCCAAATCAAACTTATCAAGTATTTTCCTAAAATTAAGTTTATAGCAAGAAGATTGCTGTAATCGACCGATAAAGCATGTAAATAGACAGGACATATCTGGTGCGGGGGCCTACACTTTTAAAAAATCTGGAGACACCCCACATGAACGCCGCTTTGCCTGAACATATTCGCAAGTCTTTAGAGACCGTCACGTTGGAAGACAAGTATTCGCTGGACTATGGCCAAGCCTTTATGAGCGGTGTTCAAGCCCTCGTCAAACTGCCCATGTTGCAGCGCCAGCGCGACGCCCTGCAGGGAAAAAATACCGCAGGTTTTGTCAGCGGCTACCGCGGCTCGCCGTTGGGCGGTTATGACCAGGCTTTGTGGAAAGCCTCGAGCTACTTGAAGGCGCAGAACATCGTGTTCCAGCCTGGGGTCAATGAAGAGCTGGCCGCCACGGCACTCTGGGGCACGCAGCAACTGGGCTTTTCGCCACCGGGCACGAACAAGTTCGACGGCGTTTTCGGCATCTGGTACGGCAAGGGGCCGGGCGTGGACCGTTGTTCCGATGTTTTCAAGCAAGCCAACATGGCCGGCACCACGCCTTGGGGCGGCGTGATTGCGGTGGCGGGCGACGACCATGTCGCCAAGAGCTCCACCGCCGCGCACCAGAGCGACCACATCTTCAAGGCCTGCGGCCTGCCGGTGTTTTTTCCGACCAGTGTGCAGGAAATTCTGGATCTGGGCATTCACGCTTTTGCGATGAGCCGTTTTTCCGGCGTCTGGGCCGGCATGAAGACAATCCAGGAAATTGTCGAATCGAGCGCCACGGCGATGATTGATCCCGAGCGCGTGCAGATCCAGATTCCGACCGATTTCCAGATGCCGCCGGGCGGCGTGCACATCCGCTGGCCGGACGCGGCGCTAGAGCAGGAAGCGCGCCTGTTCGATTACAAGTGGTATGCCGCGCTGGCCTATATCCGCGCCAACCGGCTCAACTACAACGTGATCGAAAACAAAAGCGATCCTACCCGCGATCGTTTTGGCCTGATTGCCAGCGGCAAGGCCTATAACGACACGCGCCAGGCCCTGATCGACCTCGGCCTGGACGACGCCACCTGCCGTCAGCTCGGCATCCGGTTGCACAAGGTCGGTGTGGTCTGGCCGCTGGAGGCCCAGCTCACCCGTGAATTTGCCACCGGCTTGCAGGAAATCCTGGTGGTCGAAGAAAAGCGCCAGATCATCGAATACCAGCTCAAGGAAGAGCTGTACAACTGGCGCGCCGACGTGCGCCCCCATATTTACGGCAAGTTCAATGAAGTCGACGGTGACTTCAGCGGCGGTGAATGGTCCATGCCCAACCCGGCAGCCAATACGCTGCTGCGCGCCAACGCCGACCTCTCACCGGGGCTGATTGCCAAGGCCGTGGCCCAGCGGGTCAAAAAACTGGGCCTGGACGGCGATATGGTGGCGCGTATCGACGCGCAGCTGGCCATATTGGAGGCTAAAGAGCGTTCGCTGCAGGTGCTGGAGATCAAGGCCGACCGCCAGCCCTGGTTTTGTTCCGGCTGTCCGCACAACACCAGCACCCGGGTGCCTGAGGGCTCGCGCGCCATGGCCGGCATTGGTTGCCATTTCATGGCGCTGTGGATGGACCGAAGTACCGCCGGCTTTACCCAGATGGGTGGAGAGGGCGTACCCTGGGTCGGCCAGCAGCCGTTCACGACCGACCAGCACATCTTTGCCAATCTGGGTGATGGCACCTACTTTCACAGCGGCTCGATGGCGGTGCGCCAGTCGATAGCCTCGGGCGTGAATATCACCTACAAAATTCTTTACAACGATGCGGTCGCCATGACCGGCGGCCAGCCGATCGGTGAGCGGCCGGAAGGGCACTCGGTCGTGCAGATTGCCCAGTCCATGCGCGCCGAAGGCGCGGCCAAAATCGTCGTGGTCACCGATGAGCCGGAAAAATACGGCGGCATCGCGCTGGCGGAGGGCGTGACGGTGCACCACCGCGACGAACTCGACGCCATCCAAAGGCAGTTTCGTGAGATCAAGGGCACGACAGTCATCATTTACGACCAGACTTGCGCCACCGAAAAACGTCGACGCCGCAAGCGTGGCATTCTGGTCGATCCGGCGGAGCGCGTGGTCATCAACGAGCTGGTCTGCGAAGGCTGTGGCGACTGCAGCGTGCAGTCCAATTGCCTGAGCGTCGAGCCGCTGGAGACCGAGTTTGGCCGCAAGCGCCAGATCAACCAGTCGACCTGTAACAAGGACATGTCCTGTCTCAAGGGTTTTTGCCCGAGTTTTGTCACGGTCGAAGGCGGGCAACTCAGGAAGAAGACGAAAGGCAAAGCGACCTCTCCGTTTGAGTTGGGCGCGCTGCCGCAGCCGCAGATTCCAGCCATCCAGGGCGTTAACGGCAATGTTTGGGGCATCGTTGTGGCCGGCGTCGGTGGTACCGGGGTCATCACCATCGGCCAGTTGCTGGGCATGGCCGGGCATATCGAAGGCAAGGGCATCGTCACGCAGGACGCCGGCGGACTGGCGCAAAAAGGCGGTGCGACCTGGAGCCATGTGCTGATCGGCGCCAGCCAGGACGACATCCGCACCACCCGCGTCAGTATGGCGGCGGCCGACCTGATCATCGGCTGCGACCCCATCGTGGCGGCCGGCAAGGAGACGGTGTTGCGCATGCGGGAGGGACGCACCCACGTGGCGCTCAATTCTCACAGCACGCCCACGGCGGCCTTTGTGTATAACGCCAACTGGCAGAATCCGGCCGATGCCTGCGCCGCGGAAATCGTCAAAGCCGTGGGCATGGCCGGTGTCGGCGCCTTCGATGCTGATGCAGCATCCACCCAATTAATGGGTGACAGCATCTACACCAATCCGATGATGCTGGGCTACGCCTGGCAAAAAGGCTGGATCCCTCTGGAGCGAGAGTCGCTGATGCGCGCCATTGAACTCAATGCCGTGGCGGTGGAAAACAACAAGACGGCCTTCGAGTGGGGCTGTCGTGCCGCCCACGATTTGCCGGCAGTTGAAAAGCTCTTTGGCTCGGCCCATATCATCAGTATGCCGGCGCCCCGGCAGGGCCTGCCGGAACTGGTGGCGCGCCGCGTCGCCTTTTTGACGGCATACCAGAACGCGGCTTATGCAGAGCGCTATGCGAGCTTTGTAAATCGTGTGCAGCAGGCGGAGTCGGCGCTGGGAAAAACACTGCTTTCGCAAAATGTGGCCAGATACCTGTTCAAGCTGATGGCCTACAAGGACGAGTACGAGGTGGCGCGGCTGCACACCGACAGCAGCTTTCATGACAAGGTCCATGCCATGTTTGAGGGTGACTTCAAGCTGAACTATCACTTGGCGCCGCCATTGATTGCGAAGAAAAACGGCAAAGGCGAGCTGCAAAAGCAGAAATTCGGCCCCTGGATGTTGACGGGCTTCAAAGTATTAGCCCAATTCAAAGGCCTGCGCGGCACCGTGCTGGACCCGTTTGGACGTACTGACGAGCGAAAAATGGAGCGTGCGCTGATTGCCCAATATCAAGCCAGCATCGAGGAAGTGCTGCAAACACTTGATGTGAGCAACCATGCCGGCGCTGTAGAAATTGCCCGCATTCCGGAACTCGTCAAGGGGTATGGGCATGTCAAGGAACGCAATGTCCAGTTGGCGAAACAGCAATGGATCGAGTTGATGGCGGCGTTTCGCCAGCCCGCCACCAGCGATCGCCAGATGGCTGCCTGACGGCTGTCGGGTGGTTGCGGCCGATCGAGGAATAAAGACAAGGCTTGAGTTTCGGCGTCAGCAGGTCGAAACAGGCGTGGGCCAAGCGGAAAACCGGTCGGTTACAAGTATTTACGGTTACTTGCCCGCATACAATCAGGCTCTCTGCGCGCCCGGCTGTGAGTCGGGGGCGCTTTTAATATTTTGATGTGGAGTCTGCCGTGTTTATTTCTTCTGCGTTTGCCCAAACTGCGCCCGCCGCTGCTGCCGAGGGTGGCATGATGTCCTCGCTCACCAGCATGCTGCCGCTGATTTTGATGTTTGTGGTGCTTTACTTCGTGATGATCCGCCCGCAGATGAAAAAGCAGAAAGAGCACCGCACCATGATTGAGGCGCTCGCCAAAGGGGACGAAGTCGTCACGGCCGGTGGTCTGCTCGGAAAGGTCACCAAGCTGGGCGAGGCTTACCTGGGCCTGGAGCTGGCAACCGGCGTGGAAGTTCAGCTGCAGCGCAGTGCCATTGTCCAGATCTTGCCCAAAGGCAGCATCAAGTAACAGGCCTTACTGGCCGACCGGTATTTGCCGGCCTTCCAGCCCCTCAGTTTCCCAGGAACAGTACGCTCATGAATCGATATCCGGTCTGGAAGTACGCGATCATCGTCGTCGCGTTATTGATTGCCGCCCTGTACACGCTGCCCAACTTCTTTGGCGAGGCGCCGGCGGTGCAGATCTCCAGCGGCAAGGCCAGCGTCAAAATAGACAGCACGACCGTCGCGCGGGTGCAGCAGGCACTCAAGGATGCGAATATTGCTGCGGACCTCGTGAGCCTGGAAGGCACGTCCGTGAAAGCGCGTTTTGGGGACACGGACACTCAGCTTAAGGCCAAGGATGCCATTGAAAAAGCGTTGACGCCCGATCCGACCGCACCTTCGTATGTGGTGGCTCTCAATTTGCTGTCTCGATCACCCGCGTGGCTGACCGCGCTGAACGCCAGGCCGATGTACCTCGGCCTGGATTTGCGCGGGGGTGTGCATTTCATGCTTCAGGTCGACATGCAGGCGGCGTTGACCAAAAAAGCGGAATCATTGGCGGGCGACATTCGGCAGGTGCTGCGCGAGAAGAACATCCGCCACAGCGGAATCAGCCGCAATGGCCAGGCCATTGAAGTTAAATTTCGCGATACTGCCACGCTGGACGCTGCTAAAAGGATTTTCCAGGACCAGTTCACAGACTTGCAGTCGGTGGATGCGCCTGAAGGCCTGGAGTACAGGCTGACCGCCCGCATCAAGCCGGAGGCTGCGCGCCTTGTTCAGGAGCAGGCGCTTAAGCAGAACATGGTTACGTTGCACAACCGCATCAACGAGCTGGGTGTGGCCGAGCCGGTGATTCAGCAGCAAGGCCTGGACCGCATTGTGGTGCAGCTGCCGGGCGTCCAGGACACGGCTAAGGCCAAGGACATTCTGGGACGCACGGCCACTTTGGAGATGCGCCTGGTCGACGAGAGTGCGGAGGGCCGCGCTGCCGAGAGCGGCGCCAGCGCCGTGCCTTTTGGCTCCGAGCGATTTCTGGAGCGCACCGGCCAGCCTGTTATCGTCAAAAAGCAGGTCATTCTGACCGGCGAAAGTTTGACGGACGCCCAGCCCGGCTTTGACTCGCAGAGCCAGCAGCCCAAGGTGGATTTGACGGTTGACGCCAAAGGCGGGCGCATCATGCGCGACGTGAGCCGCGAGAACGTCAAGAAACGCATGGCCATTGTGCTGTTCGAAAAAGGTAAAGGTGAGGTGTTGACAGCTCCCGTCATTCAGAGCGAACTGGGTAACCGTTTCCAGATTTCCGGCTCCATGAGTGTGACGGAAGCCAACGACCTTGCGCTGTTACTGCGCGCCGGTTCGCTGGCCGCTCCGATGGAGATTATCGAAGAGCGCACCATTGGGCCCAGCCTGGGCGCAGAAAACATCTCCAAAGGTTTTCATAGCGTGGCATGGGGTTTCCTGGTGATCGTGGCCTTCATGGCTGGGTATTACATGCTGTTTGGGCTGTTTTCCGGTCTGGCGCTGGCGGTGAACCTGTTGCTGCTGGTGGCCGTGCTGTCCATGCTCCAGGCGACACTGACTTTGCCGGGTATGGCGGCGATGGCGCTGGCGCTGGGCATGGCGATTGATTCCAACGTCCTGATCAATGAACGGGTGCGCGAAGAACTGCGCAATGGCGCTTCACCGCAAGCCGCCATTCACACTGGCTACGAACGCGCTTGGGCCACTATTCTGGACTCCAACATCACTACCCTGATTGCGGGCGTGGCCTTGTTGGCATTCGGTTCAGGTCCCGTGCGTGGTTTTGCGGTGGTGCACGTTATTGGAATTTTGACCAGCATGTTCTCGGCGGTGTTCTTTTCGCGCGGACTGGTCAATCTCTGGTATGGGCAGCAGAAAAAGCTCAAATCTGTTTCCATCGGCACCGTCTGGCGCCCGGCTGCTGAAGCAGGTGTGCCTGCGAAAAACGGAAAATCCACCGTTTCAGCAAACTAGAAAACAGAATAATCAGAAGAGGAAGTCATGGAATTTTTCAAAATCCACAAAGACATCCCGTTCATGCGGAATGCCTTGGTCTTCAATGTAATTTCACTCTCGACTTTTATACTGGCCGTGTTCTTTCTGTTCTCGCGCGGCCTCCATCTGTCGGTGGAGTTCACTGGCGGAACGGTGATGGAGGTGAGCTATTCACAGCCCGCCGACGTTGAAAAGATTCGCGGTACCGTGGCCGGTGTGGGGTTTACCGATGTGCAAGTCCAAAATTTTGGGACGGCGCGTGATGTGATGATTCGCCTGCCCGCTCAGAAAGGCGTGACCACCGCCCAGCAAAGTGACAAGGTGATGGCGGCGCTGAAAGCGGCAGATCCCCAGATTGTCTTGCGCCGGACCGAGTTTGTCGGGCCGCAGGTTGGCGAAGAACTGGCTCAGGATGGTCTGAAGGCGCTGGGCATGGTGGTGGTCGGCATCATGATTTACCTGGCCTTCCGCTTTGAATGGAAGTACGCGGTCGCAGCTATCATTGCCAATTTGCACGACATCGTGATCATTCTCGGGTTTTTTGCATTTTTCCAGTGGGAGTTTTCGCTCTCGGTGCTGGCCGCTGTGTTGGCCGTGTTGGGCTATTCGGTCAATGAATCGGTGGTGATTTTCGACCGTATCCGTGAAAATTTCCGCCGATACCGCAAGATGGATACCGAGCAGATCATCGACAACGCAATCACATCCACCATCAGCCGCACCATCATCACCCATGGTTCCACGCAAATCATGGTGCTGTCTATGCTCCTGTTCGGCGGGCCGACACTGTTTTATTTTGCGCTCGCGCTGACTATCGGCATCCTGTTCGGGATCTACTCTTCAGTGTTTGTGGCTGCAGCGATCGCGATGTGGCTGGGCATTAAACGTGAAGACCTGATCAAACCTTCGGGCAAAAAGGAAGAAAGCGACCCGAACGACCCGAACGCTGGCGCCACGGTGTAAGGACTTCAGCAACAACAGATCACGGCCGTGGTTGCAAGCAACAAAAAAGACCTTCTTCTCGCCAGGCAGGCACGCGAATTTTTTGTGAGCTACGCTGCGCGCGTCATTCCGGACCTGGCCACCGGCATCAAACTCAGGCTGTCCTCCCGGCTGGAGCAAGGCGGCAATGCACGCGAGATGCAGGACCGCCGTGACGGCTGGCTGTCCTTTCAGGAGAATGAGGCGATCTGGGTCAATGCGACCATCGCTGCCTGGAAAAAAGCACTGATCCCGCCGACCGCCACGGCTCCCATGGCGCTGGGCAGCGGAAAATTTGAGCTGATGGGCAATGAGGTGATGGAGAACAAAATCCTCGCCTCGCGCCTGGCCTTGCGCTTGCTGGACAGTGCCAGATGGGAGCTCAACGATTTACGCCTGCGGGTCCAGAGTCTGGAGGGCGTTTCCGAGCTGGGCAAGGACGATATTCTTCGCCCCGAGGTTTTGTCGCAGAACCTGGTGGAGCAATGGACGCTGACTCCCTTGTCGCGCGAGTCCTGGCTCGCGGTGCAGGACCTGATTCAACAGCGATTGACAGGGCACTTGCTGGAGGCCTACCACGCGGCCAACGAATTCCTGATCGGGGAAAACGTCATGGTAGACATTGATTTGCGAGCCCTCGTCAAACGCACGCCTTCCGCCGCAAATCCTGCACAGGCTGGCAGCAAGCCCAAGCCACCCGATGCTCCGTCCGGCGGCCATGCTGCCGCGTCAGCCCGGCAGGCTTTGGGCGATGACGCCGGCGGTTCCGGTGGCGTCGGTGGAGGTTCGGGCGCTGCTGCAGGGGGCACAGGAGGCGGCAGAGGTTCAGGTTCAGGCGGCCGCGGGTCTGGCGGTGGCAACGGTGGCAACGGTGGTGCGGGTACCGGTGGCAGAGGTTCTGCAGGCGCTTCAGGCGGTGGCGGTCGCGCTGCTCCGGCAGGCCGTGATACAGGCCCTGCGGACACTGCCGCGGCAAGGCATGCCATCCACGAGGAGACCCGCATGCAAACGGGAACCTCTCCGCTGGCGCGGGCGCGCATGCGTGCGCAGGGCGTGATGGGGCATCTGAAGCGCCTGCTGTCGGATCATGCGGTTGATTTTGACCACACCCATGTCAATCAGGCTTCCCCAAAATTGGCGCAAGCCTTGTCCAGGGCGCAAACCAGCGCAGCCAGTGCGGGCAATGCTTACGAAGGCACGATGCTTGATGCGCCCGACCAGGTTTACGGCGCTATCCATGTCGAGCAGGCTGCCGGCGCCTTGCGCCAGCGCACCGATGACCTCAAGCAGGCCGCATCCACGTCCAGTGAAAAGGCCACCATCGAGATTGTGGCGCTCATGTTCCAAAGCATTCTGGCGGAAGACCGTATTCCGCCTGCGGTACGGGTGTGGTTTGCCCGGCTGCAGATGCCGGTGCTGCGCGTGGCGATTTCCGAACCCGAATTTTTCGGCTCATTGCAGCATCCTGCGCGCCGTCTGATCGATCGCATGGGCTCCTGCGTACTGGGCTTTGATGCGACCATATCGGGCGGTGCCCTGGAGGTTGAGATTAAACGTATGGTGCAGGTGATCGAGCAATACCCGGAAACCGGCAGGCGGGTATTCCAGCTGGTGTACGACGAATTCCAGAAATTTCTTTCCAAATTCCTTTCAGAGCAAGGCAGTGCTGCGCGCGTGGTGACCGTGGCTCAGCAGCTTGAGCAAAAAGAAACCATGGCCATCCAGTACACCATTGAGATGCGCAGCATGCTCGATGACATGCCGGTGCGCGAAGAGATCCGCGAATTCCTGTTCAAGATCTGGGCTGAAGTGCTGGCCATCGCGGCCATGAAAAACGGGCCCCAGCACAAAGACACGATCATGCTCAAGCAGGCCGCAGCCAATCTGGTCTGGGCGGCCAGCGCCAAACCCAAGCGCGATGACAGGGCCCGTGTCATTGCCGACTTGCCGAAGCTGCTGCAACTGCTGCGCTTGGGCATGTCCATGCTGGGCATGGCAGCGCCGGTGCAGGATGAGTACCTCAAAATCATCAGCGATACCCTGGCCGATGCCTTCATGTCCAAGACCGGCGCCATTTCACTGGAGCGCATCGAAGAGATGTCCAAGCGGCTGGCGAATCTGGAGGACTACCTGTCGGATGAGGATGTCGGCGACTTGCCGCTGGACACCGAAAATCTGGTCATGATGATAGGCATTGATGCGGCCGATATCGAGATCATCGCCGATGGCGGCAGCCAGCCGAGCGACGCCATGCGCGCCTGGGCGCAGGAGTTGGAGCTCGGTGCCTGGTTTAGCCTGGATCACAATGGTCGGGTCAATCACGTCCAGTTCGCCTGGCGCAGTGAGCGCAAGCAATTGCATTTGTTTGCATCGGCCGATGGCCGCAATGTTCTGATTCAGGCACGACGCCTGGCCGCGTATTTGCAGGCTGGCCTGCTGGTGCCCACCGAAGACGAAGCACTCACTGTGCGCGCCACCCGGGATGCGCTGGCCAAGCTGGATGCGAATCCGGAACGTCTGCTGGGTTAAGGCCCCCACGCTTGTCGCTTCGCGTACTTCGCTGCCCCCGGGGGACTATTTTTCCTAGGGGCGGCCCGTCGGAAAATGGCCATTTAGCATCAATGGCGTAGCGTGGACGCGGGAAAAAATTGAGTCTCTAGTGCGCGACGCGGAACTCGGCGTCGTCGCAGAGTTCGTCCAGGACCAGGGCATCGGGTTCTTCACCAAAGCTCCAGTAGACCATCAGCACAATAATTTTGAGGTCGTCCAGCGCCAGCGGATCACCCGGCGCGGCCATGGCCCGGTCGATGACAATTTCCCGCATGTGGGGCGGCAAAACTCCGGAAGATTCCAGAAAACTCACGAAACCCAGGGTTTGCGCGCCCAGATGTTCTTGCTCTGCCACCGAGTAGACGCGCAGGCTGTCGGCAGACTGCGCCAGGAAGCCGGGCGGTGCGCCCGCCGACTTCATGTCGCAGGTATCTGCCACTGACCCTGCAGGAAGGCCGACCTGGGTGTTTTGCGCGGCAATATTCAGGCCGTTGAGCCAAACAAGCGCGGCCTGAATCTCATCAGCTTCAAACCCGACTGCGGTGAGTTTGCGACTTAGCTGGTGCAACTCAGGGCAGGCATCGCCTTGCCAATAATTTTCGTAAACATACACCAGTACTTCAAACATGCATCCAATATAACGCAGATAAGGCTGGCATTGCTGATTCCCCCAGAGACGAAAGACCCGGGCCGGCACGGGCGCCCCAGCGTCAACCTGCGGCCATGCGCTGAAACAGCCCGCCCGCCAGCCTGGCGACTTCGCCCGCCATTTCAAGCTCCAGCAATTGGGCCTGCAGCTGGGCCGTTGCCAGACCGGTACGTGCCTGCAGCGCGTCCAGACTGACCGGCTCGAAACCCATCGCTGACAAAAGGGGGTGATCGGACCGCAGATCATCAGCCTCAACGCTGGCGAAGGGGTTTTGTGCGGCGTAAGGCAATTTCAGTTCCTCCAGAACATCCTGAGCCGACTCCACCAGCTTGGCGCCCTGTTTGATCAGCGCGTGGCACCCCCGGGATTGCGGCGAGTGGATTGAGCCGGGAATGGCAAACACCTCTCTGCCCTGTTCGGCGGCGAGGCGTGCGGTAATCAGCGATCCCGACTTCAGTGCGGCTTCGACCACCAGCGTGCCTTGCGACAGTCCCGAGATGATGCGGTTGCGCTTGGGAAAATTGGCTGTCAGCGGCGGTGTGCCCAAGGGGAACTCGCTGATGATCAGACCTTGCCCTGCGATGCGGTGGGCCAGGTCCAGGTGCTGTTTCGGGTAAACCCGGTCCAGCCCGGTACCGACCACCGCAATAGTCGTTCCACCGCCCAGCAGGGCTCCGTCATGCGCGGCGCCGTCCACCCCCAGCGCCAGCCCTGACACCACACAGAGGCCGGCTCCACCCAAAACCTTGGCGAATTGCCGGGCATTGGCTTCGCCCTGCGGCGTCGGATTGCGGCTGCCGACGATGGCGAGATAAAGGGATCTGTTTTTAATAGCTGCTTGCGCCCACGGAGCAGGGGCGCCGAGCATGTAAAGCATGGAAGGTGGGTCTTCGATATCGAGCAGTGCCGCCGGGTAACCGGGATCGCCGAGCGTCACAATCCGCCGGTTGTCTGCGCCCTGCAGCCAGTCCAGGGTGGCTTGCAGCTGGGCGGCCAGTGTTTCGGGCTCGCTTTGCAGGACGTCGGCCAGCCGGTCTGAGCCGAGCTGGCGCAGCGTGCCAGCACTTTGTTCAAAAATGGCTTGGGCGGAACCGAAAGCGGCCAGAAGTTTGCGCGCTGTGGCGTCGCCGATGCCCGGCGTCAGCGACAGGCGCAGCCAGGCGCTGAGTTCAGCTGTTTCCATGGCGGGCTGCAGTCAAGCGGTCGCTGGCTCTGAGCCAGCACGCCGGGCCGGTGCTAGCGTGGAGGTAGCGCTCATGAAAACGGTCTGCGCTGGGTGCAAAACATCAATTGGGGTTGATGAAGCGATCGCCCACTTTCACGCCGTCGTTCACCTGAAGAACCAATGCGTAGGACAACTTGTCAAATGTGCGGAAGACGATCATCAACCCATTGCGCTCATTCGGCAGCCTGATTTGTGTTCTGGCCGAATCGGTGCGGTCTGTCAGGCGCTCGCCGCTTTGCAATATGGCCATCACGTGGCCGCGCTCCAGGCCGTCTCTGTTGCCGCGGTTGATCACCACAACCTGATTTCCGGCCGCAAACCGCACGGCGCTGCCATAAATCGAGACAATCTGGCCTTCAATCTGGGTTGACGGTGCACGCGGCACGTAGCTCAGCAGCTCGCGTGGCGGTTCAGGCACCAGCCGGTCTCCGACACGCATTTCTTCCTTGGCCACGATGATGTTGATGGTGGCCGGGACGTTTTCATTCGTGACCTTGCCGTCTTTGTCGATGACACGGTCGATCGATTCGCCGCGAACCAGTTCGGCCTTGCCTACAAACTGAGCTTCGTAGCCGAGTATTTCACCGGTGCCCGGGTCTTTCAGCGGCGTGGCATTGCGGAAAACGCGGAAGTCCACCGGCTCACCTTGGGCATCGCTCAGGGGTTTGCCGGTGCCCTTGCTGGTGTAGACGCCGCGGGCATAGGCGCGGTCACCGCGACTCAGTAAAACCCGGCCTTCCTGGGCGGCCACAATGCGCGGTGCCGCGGCAAACACCGCCGCGTCCACGATCAGGGCTTCTGCGAGAAAGGGTTCGATGGCCTGTGGCGACAGCGTGGGAACCGCCGCGTCAGCAAGGGACTCGTAACGGGTGCGGGGTGAAACCCGTATGGTGTCGCCGGGCTGCCCGTCGGCAGAGGCGACGCGGCGTGTACGCAAGGTGGCGAATCCATTGGACTTGTCCAGGTACAGCTGCTGGCCCGGATAAATGCGATGCGGGTTGCGAATGTCCTGCAGGTTCATGCCCCATAACTCGGGCCAGCGCCACGGGCTTTTCAAAAACAGGCCCGATATGGCCCACAGCGTGTCTCCGCGCTTGACGGTGTATTCATCCGGGGCGTTGGGCGCCAGATCGCTCAGCGCCACGCCGGTTTGGGCCACCTGGTTGGCTATGGCCTTCTGATTGGTCGTGATCGGGAAATTCTGCGCGTGCAACCCTGCCGTGGATGCCAGCAGTGCGACCGCTATTGAAATTTGACTGAAACGACCAAAAATAATTTGCATCTTGAGGCCCTTGGGGCAGGAACAGCCTTTAGCCCGATGGCCCTGCGCCGTGTTTAATCTTGATAAATCACTAGCGATTTTGTACTTAAGCCCTTGATTAGGCAACGGAAATGCGATTTCGCTGCGGCTCGAACGGTGAAAATTAGCGAAAATTAGCGAAAATAGCGACATCTGATTGCCTGCCACCATGACCCAACTAACCATTCTCCGATACCCCGACCCGCGTTTGCACACGGTGGCCAAGCCCGTGGCGGCTGTGGATGCACGCATCCGCGCCCTTGCCGGCGCCATGCTGGAAACCATGTACGAAGCCGACGGTATCGGCCTGGCTGCCAGCCAGGTGGACGTGCACGAGCGGCTGGTGGTGATCGATGTCAGCGAAGGCCGTAGCCAGCCGCTGGTGCTGATCAACCCTGAGATGGTCTGGGTCAGCCCCGAAACGCAAATCAATGACGAGGGCTGCCTGTCAGTGCCCGGCGTTTACGACGGAGTTGAGCGCGCCAGCGCCATCCGGGTGCGGGCGCTGGATCTCGAAGGACACCTTCAGACCCACAGTGCCGAAGGCCTGCTGGCGGTCTGCATCCAGCACGAGATGGACCATTTGCTGGGCAAGGTGTTTGTCGAGTATCTGTCGCCGCTCAAACGCAACCGCATCAAGACCAAAATGCTCAAGCAGAAGAAAGACGAAGGGCGCGAAGGCGCGCGCTGAACCCGGGATTGCGTGGCGGCTGGGGCGGCCGTTTATGGCGGCCGGTTCAGCGCCGCCCCTCACCAATTGCGTTCACGCCCTCGCCGGGCCTCTGCCATCGGCGAAAATAAGCAATGCGTGTCATTTTTGCCGGTACCCCCGAATTCGCCCGTGTGGCCTTGGCGCAGCTCCACGCCGCTGGCGTTGAAATCCCCCTGGTTTTGACGCAGCCGGACCGTCCGGCTGGGCGCGGCCTGAAGCTGCAGGCGTCCCCTGTCAAACAATTCGCGCTGGAAAACAGCATCTCGGTGGCCCAGCCGCGCAGCCTGCGGCTCGATGGTAAATATCCGGACGATGCTGGCGCTGTGTGCGCCGCGATTGATGCGGCGCGCGCCGATGCCATGGTGGTCGCTGCCTATGGTCTGATCCTGCCCCAGTGGGTGCTGGACGCCATGGACGCACCATTTTCCGCCGGGTCTCCCCGGGAAGAATCAGCCCCTCTTCTTCCTGCGGGGGGCGGCGCGACGCTGGCGGCACGCGAAGTGACAAGCCGGGGGCTGCAAAAATTCGGTTGCTTGAATATTCATGCCTCGCTGTTGCCGCGCTGGCGGGGTGCAGCCCCGATTCACCGCGCCATTGAGGCCGGCGATAGCGAGACCGGCATCACGCTGATGCAGATGGATGCCGGCCTGGACACCGGCGACATGCTTCTGGTTGAAAGACTTGCCATCGCGCCGGCGGACACCACAGCTACCCTGCATGACCAATTGGCAGCGCTGGGAGGTCGGATGGTGCTGGAGGCGCTGGAGCTGGCGGCCTCTGGCCGGCTCACCCCCCTCCAGCAACCGGTCGAGGGCATCACCTATGCCCACAAAATCGAAAAACACGAAGCGGCGATTGACTGGGCGCAAAGCGCCGCGGTGATTGAGCGCCGAATTCGCGCCTTCAATCCCTTTCCGGGAGCGGCAAGCGTGCTGGCGGGGGAAACTATCAAATTCTGGACGGCCACGGTGTTGCCGGACAGCCAGCGGCCCGGCGGGGCTGTGCCGGGCCAGATTCTCGCGGCCAGCCCGGAGGGGGTGGACATTGGCGTCAGTGATGGCGTGCTGCGCGCGACCCGCCTGCAAAGGCCGGGGGGCAAGCCGCTGGAAGCGGCTGAGTTTGTGCGCGGGTTTGCGCTGAAGCCCGGCATGGTTTTTCAAAATAGTGTGGTTGATGTGGCTAGAGGGAGAACGCGTTGATCGCTTCATGGGCTTCATTGTTCAGGCATCCGGAATTTCGCCAGGGGGCGCGGGAGATGGTGCCGGTGGCGCCGGGGATTGCCGCCTGGGGCCTGATGACCGGCGTGGCCATGGTCAAGTCGGGTATGAGCCTCATGGAAGCGGTTCTGATGGCGGTCATGGTGTTTGCCGGCAGTTCGCAGCTGGCAGCGGTGCCGCTGATCGTCGCGGGCGCGCCCATGTGGGTGATTCTGGCGACGGCGTTTTGCGTGAATTTGCGTTTTGTCGTTTTCAGCGCCCACCTGCGGCCCTATTTCATGCACCAGCGGCTATGGCGGCGTCTGATCAGCGGCTACTTCACCGCCGACCTCAGCTATGTACTGTTCACGCAGCGCTACCCCGACCCTGCGGCGCCGGGTGATGCGGCAGCCCTGCGCGCCCAGGAGGCTTACCTCGCGGGCAACTGCGCCGTCAACTGGGTCAGCTGGGTCGGTGCCGGTTTGCTGGGCATCACCCTGGCCAACTCGATTCCGCCGCACTGGGGGCTGGGTTTTGCCGGCATCCTGGCGCTGCTGGGCATTTTGTGTGCGTTGGCAACCACCCGTTTGCGCAGGGTCTCTGCCGGTGTGGCCGGCGCTGCGGCGGTCGCTGCTTTCGCCTTGCCGCTCAAGCTGAACATACTGGTGGCCATTGCAGCAGCGGTGGCGGTGTGCCTGCTGCTGGAAAAGCCCAATGCGCCCGTGGTAAAAACCGGCGGTGCCGCATGAGCCAGACCGACCTCTGGACTGTGGTCACCATCGTCGGCCTGGCGCTGGTCACCATCATCACGCGCTCGTTCTTTTTCATCTCCAGCAAGCCTTGGACCTTGCCGCACTGGGCCCAGCGTGGCCTCCACTATGCCCCAATTGCAGCCTTGTCTGGCGTCATCGTGCCTGAAATCGTAATGACGCAGGGACAGCTGATAAACACCTGGCAAGACGCCCGGGTGTTCGCCGCGTTAGCCGGTGCCGCCTGGTTTTTCTGGCGCAAAGGCGTGCTGGGCACCATCATTGCCGGGATGGCGGTCTACCTGCCCTTGCATCTGGGGCTGGGCTGGTAACACCGACCGGCTCTCAGGGCGCTTCTACAATTGCTGCCACATTGCCGATCAACCCACTGCCGTCTTTACGAGCCTCCATGAAATTCATTCGCTTCTCCGATCTCTGTGCACAAGGCCTTGTCAAAGGCCAGCGCGTGTTCATCCGCGCCGACCTGAATGTGCCGCAGGACGACACCGGCCGCATCACCGAAGACACGCGTATTCGGGCGTCGATTCCGTGCATCGAGTTGGCGTTAGCCGCCGGCGCTGCGGTGATGGTGACCTCGCACCTGGGCCGCCCCACCGAAGGCGAATTCAAACCCGAAGATTCACTGGCGCCGGTGGCACAACGGCTGGGCGAGTTGATGCAGCGCGAGGTGCCGCTGCTGTCCGGCTGGGTGGAAGGCGTCGCTGTGCAGCCGGGCCAGCTCGTGCTGCTGGAAAATTGCCGTCTCAACCCCGGCGAGAAAAAGAACGACGAGTCGCTGGCCCGCAAAATGGCCGCGCTCTGCGATATTTTTGTGCACGACGCCTTTGGCACCGCGCACCGCGCCGAGGCATCGACTTACGGCATAGCGCAGTTCGCCAAAACGGCGTGCGCCGGTCCCCTGCTGGCGGCGGAGATGGATGCCATCTCCAAAGCACTGGCGAATCCGAAGCGTCCGCTGGTGGCCATTGTGGCCGGCAGCAAGGTGTCGACCAAACTCACCATCCTCAAAAGTCTGGCTGGCAAGGTCGATCAGCTGATTGTGGGCGGCGGCATTGCCAACACCTTCATGCTCGCCTCCGGTCTGGCGATCGGAAAGAGTCTGGCCGAGCGGGAGCTGCTGGGCGAGGCCAGGGCGGTCATGGAGGCCATGAAGGCGCGCGGCGCCGAAGTGCCGATTCCCACCGATGTAGTCACCGCCACTGCGTTCAAGGCCGATGCAATCGCCAGCGTCAAATCCGCGACCGATGTGGCCGACGACGACCTGATTCTGGATATTGGCCCGCTTACCGCGAAAAAGCTGGCCGAGCAGCTGATGGCGGCGGGCACCATTGTCTGGAATGGCCCGGTCGGGGTGTTCGAATTTTCGGCCTTTGAAGGAGGCACCCGAACCATCGCCCGAGCGATTGCCGAAAGTCCTGCTTTCAGCATCGCCGGCGGCGGCGACACGCTGGCTGCCATTGCCAAATATGGCATTGAAAAAAACGTGGACTATATCTCCACCGGCGGAGGCGCGTTTCTCGAAGTGCTGGAAGGCAGGGTCTTGCCGGCGTTCGAGATTCTTGCGAAACGGGCTGCGGCCTGAAACTCTCAAACGCTATAAAAAGTATAGCTGCTTGCGCCCGCCCTTAAAGGGGAGAAGCCACTTTTTCTCATTGAATCTGGCAAAAACAGCCGGTACCAGGTAAAAGCAATCCGCCCAGCCTCTTTAGAGGCGTGACTTCTTTTCAGGCATAAACAAGCAGCGGGCCGCCCGGCCTATTTGTCCATGACTCGGGATGCCCTCGAGTGGGCTGCTAGCGCATTTTTTCTGGGGTCCATACAGTACGCGGTAAGGCTTTTCAAACTTGCCGGGGGATGCATCCGGGCCAGATAATTGCCGCTCAATGCGACACGCGGGGAAGCTTGCTTTGGAGCCGGCACGAACTGAACTCGCGGCCTCGCGGGCTCGAGCCAAACAGGCTATATAACCGGCCTGTTGGCAGCATCATGTAAAAATCGGAACTTAATTACACGGAGACAACCCCATGCAGCGCCGCGCCACCAAAATTGTTGCCACCCTCGGCCCCGCTTCCAGTGATCCGGCCATGCTTGAAAAAATGATCCGTGCCGGGGTGAACGTGGTTCGCCTTAACTTCAGCCACGGCACGGCCCAGGACCACATCGACCGGGCTGGCCTGGTGCGTGAAGCCGCCCAGCGGGCGGGGCTTGAAGTGGCCATCATGGCCGACCTGCAAGGTCCGAAAATCCGCGTCGGCAAATTCGCCGAGGGCAAGGTCATGCTGGTGTCCGGTGCCAAATTCGTACTCGATGCCTCCCGCAAAGAGCCCGGCGACAGCAAGGGCGTGGGGCTGGACTACAAGGAATTGCCGCGCGATGTCAGGGCCGGCGACACCTTGTTGCTCAACGATGGTCTGATCGTGCTGACGATCAATGCGGTGCTGGGGGAAGAAGTGCACACCACGGTCAAGGTGGGCGGCGAGTTGTCCAACAACAAAGGCATCAACAAAAAAGGCGGCGGGCTGACGGCGCCCGCCCTGACCGCCAAGGACATGGAAGACATCAAGACCGCCATGAGTTTCCAGGCCGACTATGTCGCAGTGAGTTTCCCGCAAAATGCCACCGACATGGAAATGGCGCGCCAGCTGTGCAATGTGGCAGCGGCCCCCTACCGTCACAAGCCGGGCTTGATTGCAAAAATAGAGCGTGCCGAGGCGATTCCCAAGCTGGAAGAAATCCTCCGGGTTAGCGACGGCATCATGGTCGCGCGCGGTGACCTGGCGGTGGAGGTCGGAAATGCCGCAGTGCCGGCACTGCAAAAACGCATGATCAAGCTGGCCCGTGCCCATGACAAACTTGTCATTACCGCGACCCAGATGATGGAAAGCATGATCCACCATCCCGTGCCGACACGGGCCGAGGTCAGCGATGTGGCCAATGCCGTGCTGGACGGCACCGACGCCGTGATGCTGAGTGCCGAAACCGCGACCGGCAAATACCCGCTGGAGACGATCGAGGAGATGGCCAACATCTGCCTGGAAGCCGAGAAAGCCGAATACGCGCAGCTGGATGCCGACTTCACCGGTAAAACGTTTTCCCGCATTGACCAGTCAATTGCCATGGGCGCATTGTTCACAGCCTACCACCTGGGCGCCAAGGCCATTGTCGCCCTGACCGACAGCGGCTCGACCCCGCTATGGATGAGTCGCCACGACATCCGCGTTCCGATTTATGCGCTGACACCGCGGCTGGCAACGCAGCGCAAGATGACCCTGTACCGCAATGTGCGCCCGCTGCTGATGAACACCAGCGCCGACCGCGACACGGCGCTGGACCAGGCCGAGGGCCATCTGTTGCGTCGGAATATTGTGCAAAGCGGCGATGTCTATGCCATCACCTGCGGCGAGCCCATGGGCGCACCGGGGGGCACCAATACGCTGAAAATCTGCCGTATTCCCTAACAAAATCGATGTTTTGCCAATAGCAGCTTGCGTCTACAGCTATTAAAAATATGGCGCCTGGAATTCAATCCAACCTTCACCCGCCACGCGTTGCAGCGGGGCCAAGCCGGGGTTGAATCTGTTGGCGCTTCAACGGCGTAGTCACAGCATGACTTTCAGGAAAAACTTTCTGTCCCGCCGCCGCGACTGGCTGGCGCTGGCCTCGGTCTTTGCCATCGCCGCGCTGCCGGGCTGTTCGGCGCCAGAGGCGCTCAACGCCCTGGTTTCCAGCGACAGCCACACCTTTCGCCCGGACATTGCCTATGGCCCGGACCCCCGTCAGCAACTCGATGTGTACCTGCCGCTGGTGCGGCAAGGAGCCGGCCCCATCCTCGTCTTCTTTTACGGCGGCAGCTGGACCACGGGTGAGCGCGCCAGCTACCGCTTTGTCGGTGAGGCGCTGTCCTCGCGCGGCATCACGGTGGTGATCGCCGATTACCGGCTAAGCCCGCAAGTGAAATACCCGGTGTTCCTGCAGGACAGCGCGCAGGCGCTGCGCTGGACGTTTGAGCACCTGGCCGAACTGGGCGGGGACCCGCGCCAGGTCTTTGTGATGGGCCACAGCGCGGGTGCCTACAACGCCGCCATGCTGGCGCTGGACGCGCGCTGGCTGGCCGCTGTGGGGTTGAAGCCGGCCCAACTGGCGGGCTGGATTGGATTGGCAGGCCCCTACGACTTTTTGCCGATCGGAAATCCCGATGTACAGATCGCCTTTGAATGGCCGGCTACACCGACCGACTCGCAAGCGCTGGTGCATGCGTCGGCGAATTCGCCGCCTGCGCTGCTGCTGGCGGCGCGCGCCGATACGCTGGTCAATCCGGTGCGCAATTCCGAAGCGCTGGCCAGCCGGCTCAAAGCCGCGCGCGTGCCGGTGGGGCTGGCCGTCTACGACGGCGTCAGCCACGTGACGCTGCTGGCTGCCTTGGCCAAACCCCTGCGCCGGCTGGCGCCGGTGCTGGAGCGGATTGAGCGTTTTATCCAGAACCCGGCGGCCGTCGGCGACGAATAAGCCGCAGCCCTTTGCGGGACCCCTGGCAGGGCCGGGTGCAGCGGCTAGAATGGCGCGGTTACCACCCAGTTACCCATCTTTTCGGGGATATTTTTTATGGCACTCGTTTCCATGCGTGAGCTGCTGGACCATGCGGCAGTTCACAGCTACGGCATTCCGGCTTTCAACGTCAACA
>JBKJZS010000503.1:0-2048 GCA_046714915.1 Polaromonas sp.
ATGCGCGCCAGCTGCGTGGACATGTCGCCGTCCTGCACCACCAGGCAGGCCGGTGAATCGACCAGCCGCGTGGTCGCACGAACGTCTTTTGCCTTGTCTTTCAAGACTTCCTTGAGCATGTCAAGAATCGGCTTGAACTGCGTCTGCGCCTCCTCGGCGGCTTTTTTCTCGTCCTCGTCCTGCAGCTTGCCGAGGTCCACCGCACCTTTGGCGACCGACTGCAACGGCGTACCGTCAAACTCGTGCAGGTAGTACAAGGCCCACTCGTCGACCCGGTCGGTCATCAGCAGCACTTCGATGCCCTTCTTGCGGAAGATTTCCAGCTGTGGGCTGTTTTTGCCCGCCGCCTGGGTGTCGGCCGTGATGAAGTAAATCGCGTCCTGGCCTTCCTTCATGCGCGCCTTGTAGTCGGAAAAACCCACGCTGGTGGTATCCGTCGTCGAGCTGGCGAAGCGCAGCAGCTTGGCCAGCCGGTCGCGGTTGGCAAAGTCTTCGCCCAGGCCTTCCTTGAGCACCGCGCCGAACTCGGCGTAAAAGCTGGCGAATTTCTCCGGCTCGTTGGCGGCCAGGTCTTCGATCATGGACAACACGCGTTTGGTGCAGCCTTCCCGAATGGCCTTGACGGCGCGGCTTTCCTGCAGCAGCTCGCGCGAAACGTTGAGCGGCAAATCGGACGAGTCGACCACGCCTTTGACAAAACGCAGGTAGGTCGGCAGCAGTGCCTGCGCTTCGTCCATGATGAAAACACGTTTGACATAGAGCTTGACACCCGCGGCCTTGTCACGGTTGAACAGGTCCATCGATGCCTTGGCCGGGATGTACAGCAGCTGGGTGTATTCGGTAGCCCCTTCGACGCGGTTGTGCGTGCTGGCCAGCGGCGGCTGGCTGTCGTAGCTGATCTGCTTGTAAAACTCGTCGTACTGTTCCTGGGTGATGTCTTTTTTGGCACGCGTCCACAAGGCCGCGGCCTGGTTCACCGTTTCCCACTCGTCACTGGTGACCATTTCACCGGGCTGGTCGTTCTCGCCCTCCTTCCACTTTTCCTTGCGCATCAGGATGGGCAGCGAAATATGGTCGGAGTACTTGCTGATGATGCTCTTGAGTTTCCAGGTATTGAGGTACTCGGCGGCATCGTCTTTCAGGTGCAGGATGACGCTGGAGCCGCGCTGCGCCCGCGCCAGGGTCTCGACGTCGAAGTCGCCGGTGCCGGCGCTGGTCCAGCGCACGCCTTCGCTGGCCGGCAAACCCGCGCGGCGGCTTTCGACGATGATTTTGTCGGCAACGATAAAGCCCGAATAAAAACCGACGCCGAATTGGCCAATCAGCTGCGCGTCATTTTTCTGGTCGCCCGAGAGTTTGGCCACAAAGTCGCGCGTGCCGCTTTTGGCGATGGTGCCAAGGTGGTCGATGGCTTCCTGCTGAGACAAACCAATGCCGTTGTCACTGATGGTCAGCGTTCGGGCCGCCTTGTCAAAGGTCACACGCACTTCCAGGTTGGGGGCGTCCTCATACAGCGCCGTCGTGTCCAAGGCTTCAAAACGCAGCTTGTCGCAGGCGTCAGAGGCGTTGGAGATGAGTTCGCGCAGGAAAATGTCAGGGTTGGAATACAGCGAATGCGTGACCAGATTCAACAGCTGGGCGACTTCGGCTTGAAAGGAAAGGGTTTGCTTGCTCATGGTGTTTGAAAAAGAAAGGCCATTAAAAAAAACAGTTCCAGTACAGACCGCACGGGTCCGCACCGAAAAACCTCCAACTATACGAAATGGGGTGGGCGCATTGCTTTTTCAAGCGCCCCACAGGCGGGTTAACGCGAATGGCACTTACCTAAGCCAAAAGCGCCGTCATCCCGGACTTGATCCGGGTTGCGCCAGACCCTGAATGTCGGACAGGTGCAGGTAGCTTGGCAATTTGGCCAGGGGGCGCCGGGCGCTGCGGGGGTGCAGTCATGTCGTCATTGTGACGCACTGGCAGAGGGCGCACCAAAAAGCGGCCCACGCCACCGTTTGGAGCCTCTTCATAAGAAAAAAGTGCTTCCAACCCAATAACCA
>JBKJZS010000504.1:0-6219 GCA_046714915.1 Polaromonas sp.
ATGCGGCGCACAGCTTCAGCTGGCACCGGCAGGTGCTGCTGGAGTTCGTCGAGCGGCTGGACCTGCGGTCGGTCGTGCTGGTGGTGCAGGACTGGGGCGGTCTGCTGGGCTTGACCTTGCCGATGGCGGCGCCCGCGCGCTACACGGGTCTGCTGGTCATGAACACCACGCTGGCCACTGGTGAGCAGCCGCTGTCGCCGGGCTTTGTCGCCTGGCGCGAGATGTGTGCCAAAAATCCGGAATTTGATGTGGCGCGCCTGTTCGCCCGGGGCAACCCGCAGATGAGCGCTGAAGAATGCGCCGCCTACAACGCCCCGTTTCCCGACAAAGGCCATCGCGCCGCGCTGCGCGCCTTTCCACCCATGGTGCCCGAGTTTGAAGATTCGCCGGGTGCCGAGACCTCGCGCCAGGCACGGGACTTCTGGTGCGAGCGCTGGCAGGGCCAGACCCTGATGGCCGTGGGCGCGCAGGACCCGGTGTTGGGGCTGCCGGTGATGCGTAGCCTGCAACAGCTGATCAAGGGCTGCCCCGAACCGATGGTGATTGAGCAAGCCGGGCATTTTGTGCAGGAGCATGGCGAGGCGATTGCATACAGCGCAGTGAATTTTTTCCAGCCTTGAGCGTGGGCTCCCGCGCCGCGAGGGGCCGCCCCGAGCAAGCGATGGCCCTGTCGGGGGCCAGGCCGAAGCGTGATGCCGCGGAACGTGCATAGCGTAGGCCCGGCAATGGGATACTCCCATCCGTGAAGAAGCATATCTACATTTATTCCCCCGCCAGCGCCGTGCGCGACAAAGTCGCTTTCAAGCGCGGCGTGCTGCGTCTCAAAACGCTCGGGTACGAGGTGGAGGTCGATGAGGCCGCCCTTAGCAGTCATCAGCGTTTTGCCGGAGACGACGCGACGCGTCTGGCCGCCATTGCCCGGGCGGCCGGCAGTGGCGCCGATGTGGCGCTGATTTCACGGGGCGGGTATGGACTGACACGCATCCTGCCTGCCATTAACTACAAGGCTTTGGCCAAGGCAGTGTCCAACGGCACACGGTTCGTCGGCCTGAGCGACTTCACAGCCTTGCAGAGTGCGTTGCTGGCAAAGACAGGGGCCATCAGCTGGGCCGGCCCCGCGCTGGGCGAGGACTTCGGGACTGAAGAGACGCCCGACGACATCATGGAAGCCTGTTTTGACGACTTGATCACAGGGCAGGGCGAAGGCACCGGCTGGCGATTACCCAAATCCGCAATTAAATCAGTAGCTACTGACGCTTTACCGGTGAGGCCAGAAGGCCAATTAAGCATTAAAAATTCGGTTTTGTGGGGCGGCAACCTGGCGGTGCTGTCTTCGCTGGTCGGAACGCCCTACCTGCCGGCCGTCAAAGGCGGCATCCTCTTTCTGGAAGACGTCCACGAACATCCTTACCGGCTTGAGCGGATGTTGACGCAGCTGATGCACGGCGGTGTGCTGGCGCAGCAAAAAGCAATTGTCTTGGGCCAGTTCAGCAGCTACAAACTGGTGCCGCACGACAAGGGCTTCAAACTGGCATCAGTGGTGGAGTGGTTGCAGCGCCAGATCAAGGCGCCGGTGCTAACCGGTTTGCCTTTTGGCCATGTGGCAACCAAAGTGGTGTTACCCGTGGGGGCGAAAGTAACGCTGGCGGTCGAGGGCCGGGACGCTTTTATACTCTGGGGTCACAAGCATTGAGGCTGCGAACAAGCCTTAGGTGGTAAGGGAGCTGCGCCGGGAGCCGAGGCTGCCAGGCAGCAGGCCTTCAAACATTTGGGTGATGTTGCTGACCTTCTGGCGGGCAATAGTTTCGCCCTGCATGGCCGACAGCACGGCCATCACATCCCCTCTGGCGTACCAGAGACCTTGCGCGTCCTGGGCGTAGCGGACCCGCAGCGCAATTTTTGGGTAATGTTTTTCGCCAAATTCACCCAGCTCGTTGAGCATCAGTTGCCGAATGCTTTCGGTGCGATTTTTCTGATTGGGAGGCGAAATTTCGCCGCCGATCAGCAAGCCCAACAAACTGCTTTTCAAATGAGGTTTAATCCAACGCATAGTGTCGTAGACTTTCAATTGACAGGTCACGATAAAAACGCCTGATTGGGTAGATTAAAGCTCCGCGTGCACAGAAGCAAGATGCATCACGCGAGAGGGTTAACTAAAAACAACAAACAAATCAAGGATTTAGTAAGCAAATGTGAGGTTAATTCTCGCTTTGAACGGCGTTTAATACTTTTGATTGCGTTCCTTTTTGTGCTGGCGGTGGAAAAATTGATCCGCGACCCAGCCTGTGACTTATTAACATCTGTCTCTCATATTCCCCTCAATTTCTTAGGCTGCTATGACCAAATATCCCTCGCACTACATCAACGGCCAGTGGGTCACAGCACAATCTGCCGACACGCTGCCCGTGCATGACTCCAGCACCGAAGAAATCATGGCCACCGTGCCGGCAGGCACAGCCGCTGAAGCCGAGCGGGCCGTGTTGGCGGCGCGTGCGGCTTTTGACGCCTGGTCTAACTTGCCAGTCGAAACACGTGCGGCCTATCTGGACAAGGTAGCGGCGGGTCTCAAGGCTCGCACTGACGAGATGGCGCTGGTCATCGCGCGCGAAGTCGGCATGCCGCTGAAGATGGCTCGTGCGGTGCAAGTCGGCGGTCCGACCTGGCATTGGGGTAACTTTGCCAAGGTGGCGCGCAATTTTGAGTGGGAAAAGCGGGTGGGTAACTCGCTGGTGGTGCGCGAGCCGATCGGCGTGGTCGGCTGCATCACGCCGTGGAATTTTCCACTCAGTCAGATCACGCTGAAAATTGCACCGGCACTGGCAGCGGGTTGTACCGTGGTGCTCAAACCCAGTGAAATTGCACCCGTCAACGCAATGATCCTTGCCGAGATCATTCATGAGGCCGGACTGCCGCCGGGCGTGTTCAACCTGGTCAACGGCGTGGGGCCCGTGGTCGGCGAGGTTCTGGCAACGCACCCCGAAGTGGACATGGTCAGTTTCACCGGCTCCACCCGCGCCGGAAAAAGAGTCAGCGAGCTGGCCAGCCAGTCGGTCAAACGCGTGGCGCTAGAGCTGGGCGGCAAATCGGCGAGCGTCATTCTCGATGATGCCGACCTGGAGGCGGCGGTCAGAGGCACGATCTCCGCCTGCATGCTCAACAGCGGCCAGACCTGCTCGGCCCATACCCGCATGCTGGTACCGGCCAGCCGTTATGACGAGGTTAAAGCGCTGGCCAAGACCGCCATTGCCAAATTCAGTATCGGCCCCAGCCTCGATGAAACCAGCAAACTAGGCCCGCTGGTCAGCGCCAATCAGCGCGATCGCGTATTGGGCTTTATCCGGACCGGGATTGACGAGGGCGCGGATGTCATCGCAGGCGGTACCGAGCCGCCGGCCCTCGCCAAGGGCTACTTTGTGCAGCCGACCATTCTGGGTATCAAACCCACCGACACTCTGGCCCAGGAAGAAATTTTCGGCCCGGTGCTGGTGGTCATTCCTTATGGCAACGAAGACGAGGCCGTGGCGATCGCAAACAGCACCATCTATGGTTTGGGCGGTGGCGTCTGGAGCGGCAGTGACGAACACGCGATGAAAGTGGCACGTCGCATTCGTACCGGGCAGGTCGACATCAACGGCGGCCCCTTCAATGCCAATGCACCGTTTGGCGGCTACAAGCAGTCGGGCAATGGCCGAGAGGCCGGTGTTTACGGCTTCGAAGAGTTTTTGGAGTTCAAGTCGCTGCAACTTAAACCGGTAGCGGCGGCCTGATTCCCCCTCACCGCTGCCAGGGCATGGTTGCCGTGCGGTCACTGGCCAAGTTCGGTTAGGTTTCGTCCACCACTGCATCACTTCCAGGGAGGAGGCCCTCTTGGTCTGGTTCAAACGAATTTCCTGGACACTGTTGCTGCTGGCCGGGCTGCTGGCGACGGCAATGGCTGTTTACGTCACCCGGGCATTCCCCGTGCTGGATGGCGAGATCCGGTTGCCGGGTCTGGCAAATTCGGTCACGGTGGGGCGCGACAGCGCCGACGTGACCCATATCAAAGCCCAGTCCGCGCGCGACGCCTGGCGGGCGCTCGGCTATGTGCATGCCCAGGAACGCGGCTGGCAGCTGGAGTTCAACCGCCGGGTCATGCACGGAAAGTTGTCCGAGGTGTTGGGCGAAGCCACGCTGGACACCGACAAACTGATGCGTACTTTGGGCATCATGGATGCGGCGCAGCGCCAGTGGCAGGCCTTGCCCGCCGAAGGCCAGGTCGCGCTGCAGGCCTACAGCGACGGCATTAATGCTTTTTATGCCAGCAGTGCGCAAACCTTGTCTCCGGAATTTCACATCCTTAACGTCAAGCCGGGGGGCCAATCCGGCCAGCCATGGACACCGCAGGACAGCGTCGGCTGGTCGTTGATGATGGCTCTTGACCTGGGCGGCAACTGGGGCAACGAATTTGCACGCCTGTCGGCCGCAAAAGTCCTGAGCACCGCGCAACTGTGGCAGCTGTTCACGCCTTACCCGGGCGAAGCGCCCGCTTCCAAAACCGACTTTGCCAAACTCTATGCCGATCTGGGTGTCTACAACCGCAAGGCGCCAGACGCTGTAAAAACAGGAGCTTCTCGCGACCGTTCACAAAGGGTGGAAGACGTTTTTCATCAAGAAGATACAGCGGGAACAGCAGCTCTGTTGGCGCGGGACATCAACGACTGGGCGGCCCATGTGGGCCATAGCGAGGGCAAAGGCTCGAACAACTGGGTGATCGCCGGCAGCCGCACGCGCAGCGGCAAACCGCTACTGGCCAACGACCCGCACCTGGGTTTGTCGGCGCCAGCCATCTGGTACTTCGCGCGTCTGCAGGCACCCGCCGGCAAGGCGGCGGATGGCAGCCCCACGACCGGGTTGGACGTCATCGGCGCCACCTTGCCGGGTCTGCCTTTTGTGGTGCTGGGCCGCACCGACAAGGTTGCCTGGGGCTTTACCAACACCGGCCCCGATGTGCAAGACCTCTACCTGGAGCAGCTGAACCCGGCCAATCCGATGCAGTACCGGGTTCCGGGCGAAGCGGGCCAGCCGCAGTGGACCGATTTCAAAACCCGCAGCGAAATCATCCAGGTCAAGGGCAAGCCCGATGTCATTCTGACTGTGCGGTCGAGTCGCCACGGCCCGGTGCTCAGTGATGTGCAAAAGGCGCATGCCGAGGTGCTTGACACCGGAAAATACGTGATTGCGCTGCGCTGGAGTGCACTTGAAACGGACAACCTGACTGTGTTGGCAGGCCTGCGCGCCAACCGGGCGCAGTCGGTGGACGACCTGATCGCCGCCTACGCCGACCACCACTCGCCGATGCAAAACGTGGTGATGGCCGATGTGTCCGGCAAGGTCGCGTACAAAGCCGTGGGCAGGGTGCCTTTGCGCCGGCCCGACAATGACATTCTCGGCATTGCACCGTCACCCGGCTGGGACGTCCGCCACGACTGGGCCGGCTGGCTGCCTTACGCCGAGACGCCGCAGGCGGACCCAGCCGCCATTGCCGGAAAAGGTTGGTTTGCCAACGCGAATCAGAGCGTTGCGCCGCCCGGTTTCGGCCACTTCATGGGGCAGGACTGGGTCGTGCCTTACCGGTTTGAACGCATCGAAACGCTGCTGGCGGCAACGCCCCGACACGATCTGGCTTCCATGCAAAAAATTCAGGGGGACGAGTTGTCCCTGGCCACACTCAGGCTACTGCCATTTTTGCAAAAGACGGTGTCGCAGCATCCGCTGGCCCGTGACGCACAGACCGCATTGGCCGGTTTTGACGGAACCATGAGCGCCAACAGCGCAGCACCGTTGATTTTCTCGAGGTGGGTCGACGAGCTGACGCGTGGCGTGATTGGCGGCAAACTCGGTGAAGCGCGGCTCCAGGCGATGTATGGCAAGCGCCATTTCCGCAGCGCGATAGAAGAGATTGTGCAGCGTAACGATGCCTCATGGTGCGGCGCCGCAGGCTGCGCTGCCCAGTCCAGTGCAGCGCTGGACCGCACGCTGACGGGTTTGCAGGCGAGCTACGGCGCCGTGCCGAGCCAGTGGAAGTGGGGCGATGCCCACCCTGCCGTGTCTGCGCACCGGCCCTTCAGCAATGTTCCGGCGCTAGCCCGCCTGTTTGACGTCAAGGTGCCTACCGGTGGGGATTCCTTCACCGTCAACGCCGGTCAATACCTGTCTCTTATACACAACACCGAGCCCACG
>JBKJZS010000505.1:0-20193 GCA_046714915.1 Polaromonas sp.
GTGCATGTTTGAAATGACGTCACTATTGGCACCATACCGTTCGGGCTGAGCCTGTCGAAGCCTGTTCTGAGCAATGTCGAAGAGGTTCTTGGACCCTTCGACAAGCTCAGGACAGACCAAGCTCAGCCTGAACGGGGAAAGACTATTTACTATAAATTCAATAGCTGCTTGCGCCCGTATATAAAGGGCTTAGGCCATTTTTTAGTATTAAAAATTGCTTAAACGGTTACCTGGGAAGTTCGCAGGATTGACGGGCCAGCTCGCTCACGCGGGTCCAGTCGCCGCGGGCCAGGGCATCGGCGGGCGTCAGCCAGGAGCCGCCGACACAGACGACGTTGGACAAGGCCAAAAACTCTGCTCCATTGGCGGCCGTGATGCCCCCCGTGGGACAAAACCGCATATCCCCGAACGGGCCACTCCAGGCCTTGAGCATGGCCAGCCCGCCGGCCTGCAGCGCCGGAAAAAACTTCAGTTCGGTAAAACCATCTTCCTGCGCCGCCATGATTTCACTGCCAGTGGCGACGCCGGGCAGCAAGGGCAGGTGCGCATCGCGGCAGGCCTGGCCGACCGCGTGGGTGTAGCCGGGGCTGACGATAAAACGCGCGCCCGCCATCGCGCAGGCCTGCACGTCGGCCGCACTGCGCGCGGTGCCGGCACCGACCACCGCCTCGGGCACATCGCGGGCGATGGCTTCGATACAGGCCAGCGCCTGCGGCGTGCGCAAAGTCACTTCCAGCATGCGAATGCCACCCGCCACCAGCGCCCGCGCCAGCGGCACAGCGTGCGCCACATCGGTCAGAACAATCACCGGAATGACCGCAGAGTCACGCATGACCTGCAGGGACGTCAGCGGTCCCCTGATATCCATACTCACATCCACGATAAAGCTCCTTCTTCAGCGGTCAGCGCATGGCGGCGCATGCCGGCAAACAGTTCTCGCCCCAGGCCCAGACCATTGCTGAGGCGCAGCGCCTCCGGCATGGTTGCCGGCTGGCGCGCTGCCCATTCGTCGGCCGGAACCTTGACTTGCAGCACGCCGGCAATCGAATCGAGAAGGATCAGATCGCCGTCGCGCACTTTCGCCAACGGGCCCCCCGCAGCCGCTTCCGGCGACACATGAATGGCTGCCGGCACCTTGCCCGATGCGCCACTCATGCGCCCGTCGGTGACCAGCGCCACCCTGAAACCCTTGCCCTGCAACACCGCCAGCGGCGGCGTGAGTTTGTGCAGCTCGGGCATGCCATTGGCCTGCGGCCCCTGCCAACGCACCACACAGACCACATCGCGGTCCAGCTCCCCGGCCCCGAAGGCGGCATGCAGGCCCTCCTGCGAATCAAAAACGCGCGCGGCCGCCTCGATGACGTGGCGGTCATCTGGCACGGCAGAGACCTTGATCACGCTGCGGCCGAGATTGCCCTGCAGCAGCTTGAGGCCGCCGGTGGCGCTGAAGGGCTGGCTGGCCGGCCGCACAATGCTCTCGTCTTTCGAGGCGCCCATCTCGTGCCAGGCCAGCGCGCCTTGCACCAGCGCCGGCTCACGGGTGTACTCGCGGATGCCGCCTGCGCGCACGGTAAGCACATCTTCATGCATGAAGCCGCCATCGAGTAGTTCACGGATCACGAAGCCGGTGCCCCCGGCCGCCTGGAACTCGTTCACATCGGCGCTGCCGTTGGGGTAGACATGGGTCAGCAGAGGCACGACGTCTGACAGCGCCGAGAAATCGTTCCAGTTAATCAGGATGCCGGCCGAATGCGCCACCGCGACCCAGTGGATCAGGTGGTTGGTGGAGCCGCCGGTGGCCAGCAGCGCCACCATCGCATTGACAATGGCGCGTTCATCGACGATGCGCCCAATCGGCGCAAAGCGTTTCGTCTTGACGATGCCCAGCACGGTGCGGGCGGCCTCGCGTGTCAGTTCATCGCGCAAGTCAAGGCCCGGGTTCACAAAAGCAGTACCCGGCACATGCAGGCCCATCGCTTCGAGCAGCATCTGGTTGCTGTTGGCAGTGCCATAAAAAGTGCAGGTGCCGGGGCTGTGGTAGGACTTGAGTTCGGCTTCCAACAACACCTCGCGCCCGACCAGGCCCTGCGCGGCCAGCTCGCGCACCCGGGCTTTTTCCTTGTTGGGCAGGCCGGACGGCATGGGCCCGGCAGGCACAAACACCGTGGGCAAATGGCCGAAATGCAGCGCACCGATCAGCAGACCCGGTACGATTTTGTCGCAGACCCCCAGCATCAGGGCCGCATCAAACATGTCGTGGCTCAGTGCCACTGCCGTCGCCATGGCGATCACGTCGCGGCTGAACAGGCTGAGCTCCATGCCGGGGGTGCCTTGTGTCACGCCGTCGCACATGGCAGGCACGCCGCCAGCCACCTGGGCGGTTGCGCCCCATTGACGCGCCTCCTGCTTGATCAGGTCCGGGTAGGTCTGCAGCGGCGTGTGCGCCGACAGCATGTCGTTGTAGGCGGTGACGATACCGATGTTGGGCGCGCGCTGCGTGACGACCTTGAAGCGGTCATCCAGCGGCATGCCGGCCACGGCGTGCGCCAGGTTGCCACAGCCCATGCGATCAACGCTGGCGGCCCGTGTCGCCGCGCCGTCCAGCCGCTGGAGGTAGGCGCTGCGAGGGGCGCGACTGCGCTCACGTATTTTCTCGGTGACGTTGGCGACGGTGGGATGAAGAGTCATGGGTGCAGTGGTTGGATTAAGTCGTCTCGTAACTTTATTACTTCGTCCATCCTACTTGGTTACCAAGCGTTTGAGAAGGCGTCGGGTACAAACCGGTTACCACTGAGGGGCAAAAAAGGCCGCTTAAGTCCCCGTCTGGATGACACCCCGCGGCATCGCAAAAGGCCAGGCCTTCACTGCAAAACAATCTCCACCCGGCGTGCTTCGGCGTCGCTGCCCGTGCCCGCCATCTGCTCGGGTTCTTGAAGACTGATCTGGCTGCCCGCGACACCCGCCGCCTTCAGCGCGTCACGCACCGCCAGCGCACGCCGCCTGGCCAGTTCGGCATTGAATTTGGCATTGCCCTTTGCATCATGAAACCCCGAGATGATGATTTTTTTGCCGCCCCTGGCGCCTTTGACCACATCAATCAGGGCCTCGCTGGCCCCGGCCGCCAGCTCCGCTTTGCCAGAGGCAAAGTAAAACTTCACCACACCGTACTCCACCGTGATGCTGGCGGCATCGGACGCCGCCTGCGCCGACAGCGGCGCCGCACCGGGCGCTAGGGCGGCCGATGAAACAGCAGGCGCAGACACGGCAGCAGCCGGCGGGGCCGAGCTAGCTGTCGGGGGGGTCCGGGGTGTCTGCACCGCCTGCAATGCGCCCATGACTGCCCTGCGCTCAATGGAAATACCGATCACCACAGCGATCACCACAGCGATGATGGCAAAAACGAGGCCCAGGACAAAACCCTGCTGCTCATCATCCGATTGGGAAAACATTCAAAAAATCTCCGTGAAAACAGGCCAGCGACTACTTATCCGCAGGTGCTGCGAAATAGCAGGGATGGGCCGGTCATTGTAAAGTGTGGCCGTGGACAAAACCCTGCACACCAACCTCCAGCCCCTGCGTGATCCGGCCCCGATGCGGGAGCGTTTTTTGCACCAGTGGGGCGGCAAGGACGACCTCTGGATTTTCGGCTACGCCTCGCTGATCTGGCGGCCTGATTTCGACTTTGCCGAGCTGCGCCGCGCCAAAGTGCACGGCTGGCACCGCGCGCTGAAAATGTGGAGCCGCATCAACCGCGGCACGCCCGAGTGCCCCGGACTGGTTTTTGCGCTGCTGTCAGGCGGCAGCTGCCACGGCGTGGTGTACCGGGTGCCCCGGCATGAGGTGCCGGACGTGGTGGCCCGGCTCTGGTTGCGCGAGATGGTCACCGGGGTGTATGACCCGCGCTGGCTGCGCTGCAGCACCGCCAGGGGCCCGGTCCAGGCGCTGGCCTTCACGCTGTCGCGGCGCAGCCCCAACTACACCGGCGAATTGAGCGAAGCGCGCTACCAGCAGATATTTTCCGACTCCTGCGGACGCTACGGCACGACACACGACTATGCCCGGCAAACCTTGGAGAGCCTGCAAAGCCACGGCATTGCGGATGCGGCACTGGCGCGCCTGCTCAAACTGTCGAAAACAGGTGTTGCCAACGACCAGCCTGAGGCCTAAAGTCAGGTGCCCCCTCAGGTCCCACCCAACGCTCGCGGAGACAAACATGAAATCGACTCTGACTCTGATCACCACGGCCGCCCTGATGGGTGCTTGCGCAAGCGCTCCCAGTGGTCTCCGTGCCACGGCCCAGCTGCAGGCCACAACGGGCAACACGGCCAGCGGCAGCGTCAGTTTTGTCCAGGCCGCAGGCAAGGTGCGGGTCAGCGGCGAAGTGCGCGGCCTCAAGCCCAACGCAGAACACGGCTTTCATGTGCATGAAAAAGGCGATTGCTCCAGCGGCGACGGCATGAGCACCGGCGGGCATTTCAATCCGGACGGCAAGGGGCACGGTCAGCACGCCGCCGGCGTCCACCACGTGGGCGACCTACCCAGCCTGAAAGCCGACGCCAGTGGCGTGGCCCGATTCAGCTTTGAGTCTGGCAGCATTTCGGTGGGCAGCGGCGTCACTGACATCGTGGGCCGCGGCCTGATTGTTCACCGCGACCCGGACGACTACAAAACCCAGCCCACCGGCAACGCTGGTCCGCGCCTGGCCTGTGCAGTGATCGCTAAAAGCTGAGGTATCAGCGCACGCCGAGCAACTGTTCAACGCGCGCCAGGTCTTGCACGGTGTCGATATCGGTAACGATGCCGACATCGTCCAGCTCCAGAAACGCTACTGCATTGATAGCTTCTTGCGCATGTAGTACGGGGGCTGCACCCTGATTTCCCTCAAGAATTGTTAACAGCGGGCCGCAGATCGCGGAAAACCCGACCGGGTGGCCGCGCTGCCCCTGGTACAGCGGCACCACCACGGCATGGTGCGCCAGTTCGGCCGCCACGCGCCGCAGGCTGGTGGGCTGGATCAAGGGCAGATCGCCGGGCAGGATCAGCCAGCCAGATGCGTCCGGCGTTGCGCGCACGCCAGCAGCGATCGAATCACCCATGCCGGGGTGGCCCGCGTCTTCCAGGTGCCAGGGCAAGCCGCTGGCCCGCACCGCGTCCAGCGTGTGCTCCAGCACCGCCTTGCCCGCCAGCGCTGCCTTGAGCTTGTGCACCTGGCCGCCCGAGGCGGCGAATCGCTCGCCGCGCCCGGAAGCCAGCACCAGCACCACCGGCCCGGATCGATCTGGCACGGGTTCAGGCCAGCTTGAACGGCAGCTCGCGCAAGGGCTTGCCCGTGGCGCGGCGCAGCGCATTGGCGAGCGCCGGCGCCAGCGGCGGCAGGCCGGGCTCGCCCATGCCTTTGGGCGGGTCGCTGCTGGGCACGATGTGCACGGACACGACGGGCGCATCGGTGATGCGCACCGGCGGAAAGTCGTGGAAGTTGCTCTGCTCGACCACGCCGTCCTTGAACGTGATCGCATGGCCCGGCATCACGGTCGACAGCGCCATCACGGCCGAGCCCTGCACCTGGGCTTCAACGGTACGGGGGTTCACACACAGGTTGCAGTGCACGCCGGCCGTCACGGCACCAAGCACGGGCTTGCCGTCCTTCACGCCAGCTTCCACCACGTAGGCCACCACCGATTCAAAGCTCTCGTGCACCGCCACACCCCAGTGCATGCCGGCGGGCAAGGTCTTGCTGCCATAGCCCGAGCGGTCCACCGCCAGCTGCAGGGCGGCCTTGTGGCGCGGGTGCCCACTGCCCATGAGCTTGAGGCGATAGGCCACCGGGTCTTGTCCGGTCGCCACGGCGATCTCGTCGACCAGCGTCTCCATCACAAACGCGGTGTGGGTGGAGCCGACCGAGCGCCACCACAACACCGGCACATTCACCTTGGGGTGATGCACGGCCAGCCGCATGGGCACGTCGTAAGGGTCGCGCATGCCTTCGGTGGTGGTGGCGTCCACACCCTCCTTCACCATGAAGCCCTCGAACAGCGTGCCCGTGACAATGCTCTGGCTCACGATGCGGTGGTCCCAGCCGAGAATGTTGCCCTGCGCGTCGTAGCCGATCTCGGCGCGGTGCACGGTCAGGGGCCGGTAGTAGCCGGCCTTGAGGTCGTCTTCGCGGCTCCATACCACCTTGACCGGGGCCCGCTTGCCTGCCGCCGCCAGGGCCTTGGCCACACTGACCGATTCGAGCAGGTACTCGCTGCTGGGCACGGCGCGGCGGCCGAATCCGCCACCGCCCATCTGCACATGCATGGTGATCTTGTCAATCGCCAGGCCGGTGGATTTGGCAATTGCGGCCGTGTCCACGCCGGGCATCTGGGACGCGGTGTGCACATGGCAGGCGTCCGCCCGCAAATCCACGGTGCAGGCCAGCGGCTCCATCTGGGCGTGGTTGAGGTAAGGAAACACGAACTCCGCGCTGAGTTTGCGCGGCGCGCCGGCCAGCTTCGCCATATCCGAGCGGAACTTCGGGTCGGGCGCCAGAGCGCCACCGCTTTTGGCCAGCTCGCGGTACTGCGCCAACAGCCTGGTGCTGTCGGGCTTCTCGACAGCGCTGCTGTCCCACTCCACCTTGAGCGCATCGCGCCCCATCTTGGCCGGCCAGTAGCCGTCCGCAACGATGGCAATGCCGCGCGCGCCGCGGTCCAGATCGACCGGCAGCACGGCCCGCACACCCTTGACCTTCTCAGCGGCGCTCGCATCAAAGCTGCGGAACGTCGCGCCGAAGGTGGGCGGGTGGACAATCACCGCCGTCAGCATGCCGGGCAGCTGGATGTCCATACCGTAGACCTGGCGGCCCGTGGCCTTGTCACGCGAGACCTTGAGTCCGGTCGGTTTGCCGATCAGGCGGAAGTCTTTCGGGTCCTTCAGCACCACTTTCTCGGGAATCGGCTCTTTCATGGCCGCATCGAACAGCTCGCCATAACCCGCCGATTTGCCCGCGCCGGAGAGCACGCCGTTTTCGGCCTTCAGTGACGCGGCCGGCACGCCCCATTGCCGTGCCGCCGCCGCGACCAGCATGGCCCGGGTCCGGGCGCCCAGCTCGCGGTACTGCATGAAGCTGTTCTTCACGCTGTTCGAACCGCCGGTCAGGTGCATGCCCATGAACGGGTCGACGTAGTTGGGGCGCTGGTTGCCGAAACCGGTTGTCACCTTGCTCCAGTCGGCCTCCAGCTCTTCGGCGCAGATCATGGCCAGCGCGGTTTCAATGCCCTGGCCCATGTCCATGCGGTTGCACAGCACGGTGGTCGTGCCGTCTTTGGCGATGGTGACAAACGCGGCGGGCTGCTCGGTCGGTTTCTGGCCGGGCGGCAGGCTGGGTGCCTGCTGGGCCCGCACTTCGTCGCTGGCCAGCGGCAGCAGCGCGATGCCGAAGGCGCCGCCAACACTCATGGTCACGAACTGGCGGCGCGACAAGCCCGGGACCGGCGCGGCCAGGGCCTGCTGAAGCATTTTGTCGAGGATCATGATCGTGTCTCCTGCCGAGCCGCCTCAAAGGAGGCAAACGCCCCCGCAGGGGGCAGCAAACGAATGTGAGCGTGGGGGTTCATGGTTTTTCCTTCAGGCCAGGGATTTCGCGGCGTCTTTGATGGCGACGCGAATCCGTTGATAGGTGCCGCAACGGCATATATTGCCGGCCATCGCTTCGTCGATCTGGGCATCGCTCGGGTTCTTGTTGCCGCGCAGCAGCGCAGACGCACCCATCACCTGCCCGCTCTGGCAATAGCCGCACTGGGCCACGTCGTGCTTGACCCAGGCCTCGGTCACGGCCTTGCCCACCGTGTCGGTTTGCTGGGCTTCAATGGTGGTGATGCGCTGCCCCACGGCAGCCGAGATAGGCGTGACGCAGGATCGGACGGCCGCGCCGTTGAGGTGAACCGTGCAGGCACCACATAAGGCCATGCCGCAACCGAACTTGGTGCCGGTCAGCTTCAGGTTGTCGCGCAGTGCCCAGAGGATGGGCGTGGACGGATCAACGTCCACCGTAACGGCCTTGCCGTTGACATTGAGTGAAACGGACATCGTGGAGACTCCTGTAGTTGTCGGCGCAATATAGCGCTTTCGCGGATTTCATGCACCGCTACACTTCAACCTGGATTTGGCAGTTGAGCGCTTGCGTCCTTCAGGAACCCCTATGCAAACAGGCTTGTTCACCTTCGATCACTCGCACCTCTTGTGTGACAGCGCTACGCACCCGATGGCACTGCGCTTGACGCACCATACGGCCTTGCTCCGCCTTGCGGGCAGGCGCCCGCTGCGTTGTCGCGCCTTGTCTGGCACGCCAGTCGCAGCACCCTCGGGCGCGTCCAACTACCGAATCTAGGTTCAAAATATGACTGGCAATATCACCGACCTGCGCAAAAGCTACGAGCGCGCCGAACTCAACGAAGAGGCCTCGCACGCCGACCCCTTGAAGCAATTCGACCAATGGCTCACTGAAGCCATCGCGGCAGAAGTGCCGGAACCGAACGCCATGACGCTGGCCACCGTGGCAAGCAACGGGCGCCCTTCGACCCGCGTCGTGCTGATCAAGGGGTATGACGAGCGCGGCATTGTCTGGTTTACCAATTACGACAGCCGCAAGGGCGTTGAACTCGCCGGCAACCCTTTTGCGGCACTGCAGTTTCACTGGGTCGAACTCGAACGGGTGGTGCGCATCGAAGGTGTGGTCGAGAAAGTCTCTGCCGAAGAAAGTGATGCCTATTTCCGCAGCCGGCCGCTGGATTCGCGCATCGGCGCCTGGGCCAGCCCGCAAAGCGAAGTGATCTCCGGTCGCGGTGTACTGGTGGCTAACGCCGCCAAATACGGTGCGAAGTTTTTGCTGCAGCCGCCACGCCCGCCGCACTGGGGCGGCTACCGGCTCAAACCCGACAGCTGGCAGTTCTGGCAAGGCCGCAAAAGCCGGCTGCACGACCGCCTGCGTTACACGCTGCAGGCCGACGCCAGCTGGTTGCGTGAGCGCCTGGCGCCTTAAACCTGCCCCGACTTGGCATCCTGGGATGGTTGCAGGAGTTTGTCATCCCGGAGACTGCCTTGCCTGTCATCCCGGACTTGATCCGGGATCCACGTCGCACGAACTACTGTCCGGGCTCGCGCAGCAAGGTTTGGGGGGCCGGGCCGCAGCGTGGTGCCTCGGAACGAGCATAGCGTAGGTCCGGCATTGGGCTCGCTCCCCTGTACAACTACGCGCACGGACGTTGCGCGAGCCCAGCCCGCAATGACAAATCATCAAGCCGCTCAATCGCCTGATCTGCCACAGCGCGCAGTTGTTCCGCAGACACCAGCGTCGGTGCAATTTCCGCCAGCGGCACGAGTACAAAAGCGCGCAGCGCCATGCGTGGATGCGGCACGGTCAGCCGCGCTGAAGCAATGCTGGCGCTGCCATAGAGCAGCAGGTCCAGGTCCAGTGTGCGCGGGGCGTTGCGGTAAGGCCTTTCACGGCCGGCCTCTTGCTCCAGCTGCTGCAGCTGCTGTAGCAACATGGGCGCAACCAGGCCTGTTTCCAACGCCACCACGGCATTGATGTAGTCGGGGACTGCTGCTTGACTTTCAACATCGCCGTCGCTCGTTATTGGCGCGGTTTTGTACAGGCTGGAGCGCTGGGTGACCCGGGTCAGCGGCAAGCGGTCCAGGTCTTCCATCGCCTGCCGGACTGCAGCGCCAGCCTCGCCCAGATTGGCACCGAGGGCCACATAGGCCGTCACCCGGTCCGTGCGATCACTCTGGTGTTCGCCTGTTCGCATGGCACAGGGTTTAAAAATCAGCCGGGGTGTCGGAAGGCGGGCTGGCAGACACGGAACCCGCCTCGCGGTTGGCGGGTTTGCGGCGGCGCCGGCGCTTTTTGGCGGGCGCCTGCTCACCGGACTCACCCGCTTCTGCGAGCGCAGCCCGGTCACTGTCCGCGTCCGCGCCGCGCTGGCTGGCGCCAGACCCCGCCGTCCCGTTCGGCCCCTCGGTATCGGTGCGTTTCACGCGGGTTCTGGGCTGCTGCGGTTTTTGCAGCTGCAACAGCCGGGCCTGCTCGATCATCTCGTGGCGCTCGTCGTCGTAAGCGGTGCTGAACTTTTCCCACCACTCGGCCAGTTCGGTCTCGATTTCGCCGGTCTGCGCGCGCAGGCGCAGGAAGTCAAAACCGGCGCGGAAGCGCGGCTGGTCCAGCAGCGAATACGGCGAGCTGCCAGTGCGCTTTTCAAAACGCGGCTGCATGGTCCAGATCTCGCGCATGTCGGTGCCCAGCTTGCCACGGCCCGACACATCGCCGATCTTGGCATTGAAGGCATCGTCAATCGCGTCCTGCAGCGCGGGCATCAGGTGCTCGCCGCGCTGGCGCCGCCGCGCCCAGCCTTCACGCACATCGGCCCAGAGCACGCAAGACAACAAAAAGCTGGGGACCACCGGTTTGCCTTCACCGACGCGGCGGTCGGTGTCGAGCAAGGCCAGCTGCAAAAAAGGTTCTTCAGCCGTGTCCACCACCACGTCGAGCAGCGGGTAGATGCCGGTGTTCAGGCCCAGGTATTTGAGCTGCGCAATGCTCGCCAGTGAGTGGCCGGTTTGCAGCAGCTTGAGCATTTCGTCGAACAGGCGCGACTGCGGCACATCGGCCAGCAGGCCTTTCATGACGCGCAGCGGCGCGACCGTCTTGTCTTCAAACTTGAAGCCCAGCGCGCTAAGCTTGGCGGCAAAGCGAACGGCACGAATGATGCGCACCGGGTCTTCGCGGTAACGCGTGGCCGGATCGCCAATCATGCGGATGATCTTTTTCTTCGCATCGCGGATGCCATGGTGGTAGTCGACCACGATCTGCGTTTCGGGGTCGTAATACATCGCGTTGATGGTGAAGTCGCGCCGTGCGGCGTCTTCCTCCATCGGGCCCCAAACGTTGTCGCGCAGCACCCGCCCGGAAGCATCGACCGCGTGCTTCATGCCGGCCAGCTCACTCTTGCTGGTGCGCTCGTTGCCGCCAACCTGCTCAGCCAGGCTGCTGTCCAGGTGCGCGCGGAAGGTCGAGACCTCGATCACTTCGTGCTCGCGCCCGCGACCGTAGATCACATGAACAATGCGAAAGCGCCGGCCGATGATGAAGGCCCGGCGGAACAGGCTTTTAACCTGCTCGGGCGTGGCATCGGTGGCCACATCGAAGTCTTTTGGGCGCAGGCCGACCAGCAGGTCGCGCACCGCGCCGCCCACCACATAAGCCTCAAAACCGGCCTGCTTGAGGGTATGCACCACGTCCATCGCACGCTCGTCGACCAACTGGGGGTCGATGGCGTGGTCTTTGGGGCCGACTTCGTGGCGCTGGCCGAAAGCTGATTTTTTCGGGCGGGTGACGCCGCTTGCAGAGCTGCCGGACTTGCCAAACAGCTTGTCTATGAATTTTTTGATCATTGAATCAGGAGATTTTGCCGGACAGACTGCACTTGCAGGGCAAGGGTTGCCGTCCCCGGCAGTTAGAACAGCTCAAGTATGCGCCATCCGCGCTCGCCCGCGATCGCGCGCAGACGCTCGTCGGGATTGGTGGCGACGGGGTGCGTGACTTTTTCCAGCAAAGCCAGGTCGTTCATGGAGTCGGTGTAAAAAGTGGTTTCGACGTCGGCCCACTGCAGCTGGCGGTCGGCCAGCCACTGTTCCACCCGGGTCACCTTGCCCTCCCGAAAAGACGGCGTGCCGCGGATCTCGCCGGTCAGGTTGCCGCTGGCATCGCGTTCCAGCTCCACGGCAATCAGCTCCCTGATGCCAAAGGCGGCGGCAATGGGGCGGGTCACGAACTCGTTGGTGGCCGTGACAATCACCACGTCATCTCCCGCCGTCTGGTGCTGACCAACCAGCTCCAGCGCCGCTGGCTTGATGTCTTTTTGAACGATTTCCCTCATAAAATGGGCGTGAGCAGCTATTGATTTTGTAGCACCTTGCTCCCGGATTGCCTGCGTGGCAAAACGCACGTAGGCATGGATGTCGAGGGTGCCAAGACGGTACTGCGCAAAAAACTCGGCGTTGCGGCGTTTGAACTCGGTCGCATCGCACCAGCCCAGCGCCAGCGTGAACTCGCCCCACTCATAGTCCGAATCGAAGGGAATCAGGGTGTGATCGAGGTCAAACAGCGCGATGCGGACCCCCACGCTTGTCGCTTCGCGTGCCTCCGGCGTTGCGCTGCCCCTTTCACCAAGAATAGGGGCTGTGCTTGCCCGGGGCGGCCCTTCGCTGCGCACGCCGGTCCCGACGTCACTGGTAGATTTCACAGGTTGTCCAACATCGATTTAATCAGCGGGATCGTGATCGCACGCTTGGTTTGCAGGGCGTAAGCATCGAGCTGATCGAGCAGTTGCATGAGGCTGGCCAGGTCACGCGAAAAACGCGTCAGGATGAAATCCATCGCCTCATCGCTCAGAAACACGCCGCGCGAGTCGGCTTCCTGCCGCAGCACGGCCCGGCGTTCCGGTTCGGTCAGCGCCTGCAGTGCAAAAACATGGCCCCAACCGAGGCGCGTGCGCAAATCCTCCCGCAAGGCCAGATCGGCTGGCGGCACGCTGCCGGCGGCCAGCACCCAGCGCGGGTGGCCATCGGCGGCATTGAGGGCATTGACGAACCAGTTAAAGGCCGCCTGCTGCTGCACTGCGGTGTACAGGTGGCAGTCGTCCAGAATCACGCCGGCCCAGCTTTCCTTGAACTCGGGAGGCTCCAGCAGCGAGGCGTCCAGCCAGCCCACGGAGGCGCCCTGCTCGCGCAGCGCTTCGCTGACCGCTTTGAGCAAGTGGGTCTTGCCGCTGCCTGACTCACCCCACAGATAGGTGGGAACCGGCGAACGCAGGCTGTTGCCAGCCCACAGTTCCAGGTGTTTGAGCGCCGCTTCGTTCGGTCCCGCGAAAAAGTTGGCAAACGACGGCGGCGACGCCAGTCCGATATCGAGTGCAATCTGCTTCATCGCCATGCCTCCCGCCGGGCCGCCCCAAGGCGAGGCCTGCGTCCCCCCAGGGCCGGGCCGAAGCGCAATGCCCCGGAACCTGCATAGCGTAGACCCGGCATGGGCTCGCCCCCCGGCACAGCTGCGCGCACGGACCTTGCGCAAGCCCAGGGAAACGGTGAAACCAGGAACGCGGGGGTCGGAGTCTTTCCGCAGGGCCGCTCCAAGGAAAAATGCGCCCCCTCGGGGGGCAGCGCATTGCACGTAGTGAAAAGCGTGGGGGCCATGTTTCTAGTGGAGTGTTGCATTCTTGATGGCACATTTAAAACCGATGGATTTTTGCTCAGGGCTAGGCGCAAACCACAGCGATACCCGTAGGTATCGCGCGGATTTGCAACAACGCCCTGGGCGAGAAGACGCGGTTTTAAGTGCCAGATAGAGTGCAACACTACACTAGCCCCATGCTCGTCATTTCGTGTGCCTGCGGCGGTTCGCTGCCCCTTTCACGACGAGCAGGGGCTGTGCTTGCTCGGGGCGACCCTGCGCTGGAATTCTCTGAGCCCCACGCTTGTCACTTCGTGTACTTCGCTGCCCCCGAGGCGGCTGTGCTTGCTCGGGGCGACCCCGCGCTGCGCACGCTATGTTTTTTATAGCTATCTGCGCTTAATCGCCGGGGCGACAGCCTGATCTTTACTTAAACTCAGGCTTCGATCAGTTCGAAACTGGTGGTGATGTCGGCGGTTTTGCCGAGCATGATGGTGGCAGAACAGTATTTGTCATGGCTCATGGCAATCGCACGCGCCACCGCGCTGCCCGCTATGCCGCGCCCCGTGACCACAAAATGCATGTGAATTTTGGTGAACACCTTGGGGTCGGTCTCTGCCCGCTCCGAAGTGAGCTTGACCGTGCAGCCGCGCACGTCGTGGCGGCCCCGCTTGAGAATCAGCACCACGTCATAGGCCGTACAGCCGCCGGTGCCGGCCAGCACGGTCTCCATGGGGCGGGGCGCCAGGTTGGCGCCGCCATTGTCGGGTTTGGCGGCGTCAGGCGCGCCATCCATCAGCAGCGTGTGTCCGCTGCCAGTCGTTGCCAGAAAACTCATGGCTGAGCCTGCGGTCGATGTTGTTCCCGGGGGAGGGCTTGCGCCGGTCCAGCTCACTGTGCATTCCATGAGTTTCCATCCTTTAAAACCGCCAATAGTTGGAGCAAAAGCGGTAAATGTTTATTTTTCACAACGATTATTGTTGCGGTGCAACATGCCTCCGCTATACTGAAATCATCGCATGAGGAGCAGGGTTTTCATGCAATAGTTGTCTCCTCCATCCCTCCAAGGGTGGATTTACAGGCCCAGACCGCAAGGTCTGGGCCTTTTTTCATGGCTGGGTCAGCCGGTGCTCACCTGGCGTCTCAAGCCCGCTGCTCGCAGCGTTTTTTTCTGGGTCAGGCACCTGGCGAAGCACTTGGCTAAGGACCTGTCAGGTGCAATGCCTATACTCAAGGCATCGTTTAATCGGGGTCCAACAGTATGTTTCGTCTTGCGGGAAGGCTTTTGGCGCTAACGGCCTTGCTGCAGCTGGCTGCCTGCTCATCGCTGGCCCCGCTGCCTTCCGGCGGCGCGGATGAGGCAGGCCTGAGCCCAACGCCCTGGACATTGGCGTCCAGTGGTAGCCGCAACGCGCCGGCGTGGCAGCACTACAAACTGCCGGGCAAGCAAGCCAGTCAGTTCAGCTACGTCCGCAAGGACGGCCGTGACGTGATGGCGGCCACCTCAACTTCGTCGGTCAGCATGGTGCGTCAGGTGGTCCGCATTGAGCCTGCCGAGTTGGGCGGCGTCAGGTTCTCCTGGAAAGTGCCTGAGCTGATAGCGCAGGCCGACATGGCTTTGCGCGAGACCGACGATTCTCCGGTTCGCATTGTTCTGGCCTTTGAGGGAGACCGCAGCAAGTTCTCCACCAAAAACGCCATGCTGTCCGAGCTGGCGCGCGCCCTGACCGGCGAGGAAATGCCTTACGCCACCTTGATGTATGTGTGGTGCAACACGCGCCATCCGGGCAGCGTGATTGTCAATCCGCGTACCGACAGGATACGCAAACTGGTGGTGGAATCGGGCCCGACCAAACTCAACAAGTGGCTCGACTACGAGCGCAATATCCGCGCTGACTATGAGCAGGCATTCGGCGAAGCACCGGGCGCGCTGGTTGGCATAGGCATCATGACCGACAGCGATAACACCCAATCCACCGCACTGGCATGGTATGGCCCGTTGCGGCTAAGCCCGGCGCTGCTGGCCAGAAAATAGCAGATCCGCGACGCCCTCGCAACAGCGCTGAAGGAGGGCTGCGGCCCGCTCCCGCTGTCCTGTCGCGCCAGCCCCGCTTGAAGGAAATCCCCTATAAAGCCACAGCATTTTTCGTTGCATAGTAGGCGTCTTTCAATTGATAGGCCTTCCATGAAACTCAATCTTGCGCTCTGGTCTGCTGCCGCGGTTGCCGTCTTTGCGGCTGCCCCGCCTGTTCTTGCCAAGCCGTTCAAATGGACCAGTGCCAGCGACATCCCGACGCTGGACATTCATTCGCAGAACAATGCGCTGGGCAACGGCGTGCATGCGGCGGTCTATGACTCGCTGGTGTACTACAACAGCCAGACCTTCAAGCCCGAAGCCCAGCTCGCGACCAGCTGGCGCGACATGTCGCCGACGCAGATGCGTTTTACCTTGCGTTCCGGCGTGAAGTTCAGCGACGGCATGCCGCTCACCGCCGAGGACGTGGTGTACTCCATCACCCGCGCCATGTCCAAGACCTCGAACTACGCGATCTACACCCAGGGCATCGACAGGGTGGTCAAGGTCAACGATTTGACCGTTGACATCATGATGAAAGGCCCGAACCCGGTGCTGCTGAACCAGCTGACCGAGCTGCGCGTAATGAGCAAGGCCTGGGCCGAGAAGAACAAATCGCAGGAGCCCAAGGACATCCGCACCAAGGATGAAACCTTTTCCCACCGCAATGCGATGGGCAGCGGACCCTACATGGTCAAGGAGTGGCAGCCGGACCAGAAGCTGGTGCTGGTCAAGAACCCCAACTACTGGGGCAGTAATTCCTCCAACGTCTCCGAGATCATCTACACGCCCATCAAGTCCGAGGCTACGCGGGTAGCGGCACTGCTCTCGGGCGAGGTTGACCTGGTACTCGATCCCAGCTTGCAGGACCTGGGCCGCATGCGCAACCACGCCAACCTCAAGGTGATTGACGGCGTTGAAAACCGCACCATCTTCTTCGGCATGGACCAGTTTCGCGATGAGTTGCCGGGCTCGAACGTGAAAGGTAAAAATCCTCTGAAAGACCAGCGCGTGCGGATGGCGCTGTACCAGGCCATCGACATCAACAACATCAGCCGCGTGATCATGCGCGGCCTGAGTCAACCCACCGGTGCGCTGGTAGCGCCACAGGTGACCGGTTGGACTGAAGGCGTGCACAAGCGTCATCCCTTTGACCCGGAAGCCTCCAAGAAGCTGCTGACTGCTGCGGGCTACCCGAATGGGTTTGAGGTCGACTTTGCCTGCCCGAACAACCGCTACATCAACGACGAGGAAATCTGCCAGGCCGTCACGGCCATGTGGGCCAAGGTCGGCATCAAGGCCAAGCTGCGCACCCTGCCGCTGGTGACCTACTTCCCGATGATCCAGCGCTATGAAGCCAGCATCTACATGCTGGGCTGGGGTGTGCCGACCTTCGACGCGCTGTACAGCCTGCAGTCGCTGACCCGCAGCGTGGGCCAGGGCGGGGACGGCAATTACAACGCGGGACGCTACAGCAACCAGCGCATGGACTACGTGGTCGACCGTGTGAAGGCCGAGACCGATCTGCCGGTGCGCAACCGTCTGCTCACCGAAGGGCTGCAACTGCAAAACGACACGGTGGCGCATATTCCTCTGCACAACCAGGCCATCCCCTGGGCCATGAAGAAGAACATCGACGTGGTGCACCGCTCAGACAACCGCCTCGACTGGCGTCTGATCAAGGTCAACTGAGCAGTTGCCAAAGGGGGTACGCGGACCTCTTTGCGAAAACGGGAAATTCTTTAACCCTAAAGGAAATCCCGGTGTCGGCGCGGCACTTGCTCTGCTAGCATCGGTTCTCGATAAAACAATACCCGATGTTTGCATTTATTATCCGTCGCCTGCTTCAGGCCGTGATCGTCATGGTCACGGTGGCCTTCATCGCCTTCATGCTTTTTCAGTATGTCGGCGACCCGGTCGTTTTTCTCCTCGGACAGGACGCAACGCCCGATCAAATCAGGGAGTTGCGTGCCGGCCTGGGGCTGGACAAGCCCTTTTTTGTGCAGTTCGGCCATTTTCTGGTCAATGCCGTGCAGGGCGAGTTTGGTCTGAGTCTGCGCCAGGGGGCCAAGGTGTCCCGCCTGATCGCCGAGCGCTTTCCCGCCACGCTGGAACTGGCGCTGGTCGCGGCCCTGATGGCATTGATGATCGGCGTTCCCATGGGGGTGTATGCAGCCTTGCGCCGCGGCAGCTTCATGAGCCAGCTGTTCATGACCATCTCCCTGCTGGGCGTATCGCTACCGACTTTCCTGATCGGAATTTTACTGATTCTGTTTTTCTCGGTGGGCCTGGGCTGGTTTCCCAGTTTCGGGCGCGGTGACGTGGTCCAGATGGGCTGGTGGAGCAGCAGCCTTTTGACGGTCAAGGGTTGGCACAACATCGTCTTGCCTGCCGTGACGCTGGCCATTTTCCAGCTCACGCTGATCATGCGGCTGGTCCGGGCTGAAATGCTCGAAGTGCTGCGCACCGACTACATCAAGTTTGCCCGCGCGCGCGGCCTCAGCAACCGCGCCATCCACTTTGGGCACGCGCTCAAAAACACCCTGGTGCCGGTGATGACCATCACCGGCCTGCAGTTGGGCGGATTGATCGCTTTTGCGATCATCACCGAGACCGTGTTCCAGTGGCCGGGCATGGGGTTGTTGTTTATTCAGGCCGTGACCTTTGCCGACATTCCCGTGATGGCGGCGTATTTGTGCCTGATTGCACTGATCTTCGTGGTGATCAATCTGATTGTGGACCTGCTGTATTTCGTCGTTGACCCGCGCTTGCGCGTGGGCAGCGCAGGAGGCCACTGATGCTGGCGCCTCATCCTGCCGCAACGTTGAAAGCCAACGGACGCGTCTTTGCCCAAATCTCCGAGTTCCATCCGGAGCTCACCGCTTTTCGTCGTGACCTGCATGCCCACCCTGAACTGGGCTTTGAAGAGGTCTACACCGCCGCCCGTGTGAAAGAAGCGCTGCAGCGCTGCGGTGTTGACGAGGTGCACACCGGCATCGGAAAGACCGGCTTGGTGGCCGTCATCAAGGGCCAGCGCAACACCAGCGGCAAGATGATCGGCCTGCGCGCCGACATGGACGCCCTGCCGATGACCGAGCACAACGACTTCGCCTGGAAATCCTCCCGGGCTGGCCTGATGCATGGCTGCGGCCATGACGGGCACACCGCCATGCTGGTCGGCGCGGCGCGCTACCTGGCCGCGACCCGCAATTTTGACGGTACAGCCGCCCTGATTTTTCAGCCGGGCGAAGAGGGCTTTGCCGGCGCGCGCGTCATGATTGAAGACGGCCTGTTTGATCGTTTTCCGGTGCAGGCGGTTTATGGCATGCACAACTGGCCGTCGATGCGACCGGGCACGGTAGGCATCAAGGTCGGACCGATGATGGCGGCGGCGGACCGCATTACCATCACCATCACCGGGCGCGGCGGACACGGCGCCCACGTCTACATGACGGTCGATCCCGTGCTGGTGGCGGCACACATCATCACGGCGGTGCAAAGCCTCGTCTCGCGCAACGTCAAACCGATAGACAGCGCCGTAATCAGCCTTTGCGCGATGCAGGCCGGCGATCTGGGCGCCATGAGCGTGGTGCCTGAAAAAGCCACATTGGTGGGAACGGCCCGCACCTTCAGCCTGGACGTGCAGGACATGCTGGAACGTCGCCTCAAAGAGCTGTGCAGCGGCGTTGCGCTGGGCTTTGGCGCGACGGCAACAGTCCATTACGAACGCATTTATCCCGCCACCATCAACTCGTTTGATGAAACCATGTTTGCAGCCGGGGTCGCCGAAGCCCTGGTCGGCGCTGATCGCGTCGTGCGGGACATGGAGCCCAGCATGGGCGCGGAAGATTTTTCTTTCATGCTGCAGGTCAAGCCGGGCGCCTACATGCGCATTGGCCAGGGCGCCGAGAACGGCACGGGCAGCTGCTTTCTGCACAACACCCGTTACGACTTCAACGACGACATCTTGCCGCTGGGCGCTGCTTTGCATGCGGGCCTGGTGGAGCAATCGATGCCGTTAGCTCTGCAACCCTAAAAAACATCTCAATTCAACAGGAGCACCCATGAACTTCAGGAAAAAAGCCGCCATTTCCGTTATTGGCACGGCGCTGGCAGCTACAAGTTTCGTAGCGTCCGCGGTCACCCTGCGGGTCGGCAACCAGGGCGATGCGCTGGCCATGGACCCGCACTCCCTGAATGAATCCCTGCAACTGACAGTGGTCGGCAATGTCTACGAGCCGCTGGTGACGCGTGACCGCAACTACAAACTCGCACCTGCGCTGGCCACCGACTGGAAGCAGACTTCCCCAACGGTCTGGCGTTTCAATTTGCGCAAGGGCGTGCAATTCCACGACGGCACGCCGTTCACCGCTGATGATGTGATCTTCAGCTATGAACGCGCCAAGGGGGATGGCTCCGACATGAAAAGTTATGTCGGCCAGATCAAGGAAATCAAAAAAATCGATGATCACACCATCGACTTTGTGCTGAATAATCCGTTTCCCATCCTGCCCGAGCTGTTTACGCAGTGGATGATGATGAGCAAGAAGTGGTGCGAGACCAACCAGGCCGTCAGGCCGGTAGACCGACGCAAAGGTATCGAAAACGCAGCGTCTTTCCGGGCCAACGGCACCGGTCCGTTTCGCGTGCGTGAACGCCAGCCCGGTATCCGCACCACTTTCAGTCGCAATGGCAGCTACTGGGGCAAGATCGATGGCAACGTGGATGAGGTCATCTTCAATGTGATCGGCAATGACAGCACCCGTGTGGCTGCCCTGCTGTCTGGCGAGATCGACATCATGGAGCCGGTTCCGGTGCAGGACGTGGCCCGCATTCAGGCCAATACCAAACTCAAGGTGTTGCAGGGACCCGAGTTACGCGTGATTTTCCTGGGCATGGACCAGAAGCG
>JBKJZS010000506.1:0-1735 GCA_046714915.1 Polaromonas sp.
GGGGAATCGACTCGGTGGTGGTGTTCATGGAGTCTCCTCAGCTCGTACCGCAGATCAAGCGCACCACCTCGGGCGTCAGCCCACCCAGCGTGGCGAACAGCAGCAGCCACAGCGCCAGCAGGAAGTGCCAGTAGCGCGCGCAAAGTGCGATGCGCCAGGCACTGCGGGCCGCCTCGACATCACGCCAAAGCCCTCGCGTTGTCGCGGCCCAGGCCGCGAGGCCACCGGCCACATGCAGTCCGTGCATGGCCGTCAGCAGGTAGAAGAAGCTGGCGGCCGGGTTGCCGGCCGGCCCCACACGGATGGCCAGCAGCGCCTGCCAGGCCCAGAGTTGTACCGCCAGGAAAGCCAAGGCGCAGGCACCGCCCGCCAGCAGCAGGGCACGGGCCTGAGCCCAGTGCGCAAGCTTGGCAGCCCCACTGGCCTGCTGCAGGGTGGCACTGCCGGCCACCAGCAGGGCCGTGCTGAGCCACAGCTGCCACGGCATGGCGATGACAGACCAGTCGCTGGCGTCCATGCGCATCACATAGGCGGCGATGAACAGCGAGAACAAGGCGGTCGCCACGCCCATGAACACCCACAAGCCAATACGCACAGCGGCCACGGCGGCGGCATCATGACGCTCGGCGCCGTTGCCCCTCAGGACAGCGACCGCGCTCATCGGACCCCCACGCCCGGCGATGCCGGGCTGCCCCCCGAGGGGGCTGAGTGCCGCCGCTCCAAGCCTGTCTGCACCGGCTTGGGCGAAACGAAGAGCTGCTGCGTCTCGCAGCAGTGCGGCCTGCAAGGCCGAGCTTGCTTGAAGCGGTTCGGCGCAGCGCTCATGCCAGCGCTCCCTTGGCCTTGGCGGCATAGGGCTCGGGTTCTGCGCCCCCGGCCTCGGGCGGCGCGTTCTGCGCGATGAAATCCTGCGGCGCGCCCGGCACGCTGTAGGCGTAGGCCCAGCGGTGGACCACCGGCACCTCGGTTCCCAGTTGCCGTGGCCCGGCGGGGTGTTCGGCGTGGCCCACTCCAGCGAGGCCGCGCGCCAGGGATTGGCGTCGGCTTTTCTGCCCCGGAACGTGCTCCAGACAAGGTTGAACACGTACACCAGCTGCATCGCGCCGACGATCAGCGCGACCACGGTGATGAAGGTGTTCAGCGCGTGCGCCGACGCCGGGATGAACTGGTAATTGTCAAAGTTGTAGTAACGCCGCGGCATGCCAAGCACACCGAGGTAGTGCATCGGAAAGTAGATCAGGTAGGTGCCGATGAAGGTGACCCAGAAATGCAGCTTGCCGAGCCGGTCGTCAAGCATGCGGCCGGTGATCTTGGGGAACCAGTGGTAGATGGCGCCGAACACCACCAGGATCGGCGCCACGCCCATCACCATGTGGAAGTGCGCGACCACGAAGTAGGTGCCCGACAGCGGGATATCGACGCTGACGTTGCCGAGAAACAGCCCGGTCAGGCCGCCGCTCAGGAAGGTGCAGAGGAAGGCGATCGCGAACAGCATCGGCACCGTCAGGTGTATGTCGCCGCGCCACAGCGTCAGCACCCAGTTGTACACCTTGATCGCGGTGGGCACCGCGATGATCAGCGTGCTGGTGGCGAAGAAGAAGCCGAACCACGGATTCATCCCGCTGACGAACATGTGGTGCGCCCACACCACGAAACTCAGGCCCCCGATGACGACAATCGCCCACACCATCATGCGGTAGCCGAAGATGGCCTTGCGCGCATGCACGCTGATCAG
>JBKJZS010000507.1:0-7438 GCA_046714915.1 Polaromonas sp.
GAACTGGGCCTGGCCTTTGACGGCGACGGGGACCGCCTGGGCATTGTGACCCGCGAGGGCAACACCATTTACCCGGACCGCCAGATGATGCTGTTTGCCCGCGACGTGCTCACGCGCATGCCGGGTGGCACCATTGTTTACGATGTCAAATGTTCGCAGCGGCTGGCGCCCGAGATTGAGGCTGCCGGAGGTGTACCCCTGATGTACAAAACCGGCCACTCGCTGATCAAGGCGAAGATGAAAGAGCTCAATTCGCCGCTGGGCGGTGAGATGAGTGGTCACATCTTTTTCAAGGAGCGCTGGTTTGGATTTGACGATGGCACTTACGCCGGTGCGCGCCTGCTGGAAATCCTGAGCCGCATGCCGGATGCCGGCGTCGTGCTCAACGGCTTGCCCAGCAGCCACAGCACGCCGGAGCTCAACGTCGCCTGCCGCGAGGGCGAACCGCATTCCGTGGTGGCCAAGCTGGTTGACTTGGCAATGGAGGCTATGCGGGGCGCCGGTCCGACCCCTGCAAGTCACGCGCCCCCAGGCGGCAGTGCGATCCGCGATGCGATCAGCGCGGGGGCAAAGGTCTCCACTATCGATGGCGTGCGCATCGATTGGCCGGACGGCTTCGGACTGATCCGCGCGTCCAACACCACGCCGGTGCTGGTGTTGCGTTTTGAAGGACGGACCGCGGAGGCGCTCCAGCGCATCGAGACCGACATGCTCGCCTTGCTGCGGAGCGTCAAGCCTGACGCGAGTTTTGCGGCAGCCGCGCATTGATCGAGGGGCCTGTCATCCCGGGCTTGACCCGGGATCCAAGCTTCAGACAACCGGGCATGCGGCTATGGATTGCGGGTCAAGCCCGCAATGACGGACCATGAATATTCTCATCGTCAAACTCTCGTCACTGGGCGACGTGGTGCATACCTTGCCCGTGGTCCAGGACATCCTGGCTGCGCGGCCCGAAGCGCAGATCGACTGGGTCGTGGAAAAGTCTTTCGCGCCATTACTGGCACCGCTGCTCGGAACAGGCTTGCACCGCGTCATTGCCTGCGAACTACGTCGCTGGCGAAAGTCGTTCTGGACGGCCGCGACGCGGGCCGAGTGGCAAGTTTTCAAAACCCAGCTGCAGACCGAGCATTACGACGCGGTGATTGATCTGCAAGGCCTGACCAAATCGGCCCTGGTGGTCCGGCTGGCCCGGCTCAGCGCGACCGGCCAACGCTACGCGCTGGGCAACCAGACCGAAGGCTCTGCCTACGAAGCTCCGACGCGCTGGGTCGCCGATGTGGCTATTCCCATTGAGCCACACATCCACGCGGTGCAGCGCTCGCGCGAACTGTGCGCCCGCGTACTCGGCTACAGCATGCCGCCTGTCCTGGACTATGGGCTGAAAACGGCGCTGACCTTTGGTACACCGGCGCTGACAGCTCCTGAAGCAATAGCATTTGTCCATGGCAGTTCGCGCGCTGACATACAGTGGCCACTGGCCCACTGGATAGCGCTGGGCCGGCAGCTCAATTCGCTGGGCTACCAGATTGCGCTGCCGCATGGCAGTGCCGAAGAGCTGGCGACCAGCCAGGTGATCGCCGAGGCGCTCAATAGCAATGTGCAGCCCCATGAACCCGACGCAGGGCCGCCCCAAGGCGGGTTGCGCCCCCTCGGGGGGCAGCGAGGACACGATAGTGCCGAGCGGGGGGGCAATGCCATCGTCTGGCCACGCCTGTCGCTGGACGCGCTCACTCGGCAACTGGCCCAGTGCGCCGGCGTCATCGGCGTGGACAGTGGCCTGAGCCATATCGCGGTGGCGCTGGATCTGCCGCATGTGCAGATCTACAACTTCGACACAGCCTGGCGCACCGGGCCTGAGTGCCTCGGCCCCACCGATGTCAGGCCGGTCCAAGGAGCGTGCCAGATCAGCGTTTTTGCCCAGCCGACACCGACCGTTGAGGCGGTGTGGGACGCATGGCTCAGCTGTCAGCCGCATCACGCCGATCAGCCGTCTGACGCTGAAAACCGGGTTGCGGTTTGATGGAAGCCGCGATTCGCAAGCTTTACTCGCTGCTGATGTGGGCGGCCCAGCCTTTCCTGCGGCGAAAGCTGGTCCGGCGCGGCCGAGTCGAACCGGGCTACCTGGAGGCGGTCGATGAGCGTTTCGGTTTCTACACGCACGCTGCGGAGGCTCATGCACAACTGGTCTGGGTGCACGCCGTGTCGCTGGGCGAAACGCGCACCGCCGGTATTTTGCTCAAGGCCTTGCGTGAGCAGTGGCCCGGGCTTCGGATTTTGCTCACACATGGCACGGCCACGGGGCGTGCCGAAGGTGCTAGCCTGCTGCGCGAAGGGGATGTGCAGGTCTGGCAGCCCTGGGACAGCGAGGCCGCCGTGGCCCGTTTTTTCACGCACTTTCAGCCGCGCCTGGGCTTGCTGCTGGAAACCGAGGTCTGGCCAAACGCCATGGCCTGCGCTCAGGCGCGCGCTGTACCGCTGGCACTGGTCAACGCCCGCCTGTCAGACAAGTCGCTGCAGCAGGCGCTGCGCATGGCGCCGCTGTCGCGCCCCGCTTATTCAGCGCTGGCGGCGGTGTACGCACAGAGCGACAGCGATGCGCAACGCCTGCGCGCGCTGGGAGCGCCCGTCCGCGGCGTTTTCGGTAACTTGAAATTCGACGCCACGCCGGACGCGGCGCAGCGGGCGCAGGGCAAGCAATGGCGGCAGGCCTTGAGCCGTCCCGTCCTCATGCTGGCCAGTTCGCGGGAGACTGAAGAGAGTAATTTTTTGGAGTTGATAAGTGCCCTGGCCATTTCTGGAGGGGCACAAGCAGCTATTCAAAAAATATCCAATCATGATTCAGCAGAAGCGTCTGCCGCCGCTGGTTTTCAGATTCTGATCGTGCCGCGCCATCCCCAGCGATTTGATGAGGTGCAGGCCCTGGTCGAAAAACGCGGCTGGTCGGTGTCACGCCGATCCGACTGGAAGGGCGCGCCGCTGGCTGCCGATGTCTGGCTGGGCGACTCGCTGGGCGAGATGGCCCTGTATTACGCGATGAGCGACGTGGCTTTGCTCGGCGGCAGCTTTGCACCGCTGGGCGGACAGAATCTGATTGAAGCGGCCGCATGCGGTTGCCCGGTCATCATGGGCCCCCACACCTTCAATTTTTCCGAGGCTGCCGAACTGGCCGAAGCAGCAGGCGCGGCCCGATCGGTGGCAGGCCTGGCAGAGGCCATGCAGGCTGCGCTTGAGCTTGTTGCTGATCCAAAGATGCAGGCTGATGCCGCGTCGGCAGGCCTTGCGTTTGCCGCGCTGAACCGGGGCGCGACGGCGCAGACCCTGGGCGCCCTGCAGCCGTATATGCAGGCTTCGGACCTCAGGCCTGATCTGAAAACACGGGATGTGGGCCTGCGCAGCCAACAGTGAAGCGTGCGGTTTTACCAGAACCGGTAGCAGCCAGCCACACGACGGCCTGCAACCAATCCGGGTAAGTCATAGAATAAATCTGGTCAACCCGAGCAAGGCTGCCTGCAGCACATGGGCGCGCAGCAAATTGAGGCGCGACCAAAGTGCGAGACTTGTGGCAAAAAGCAAGGCCCGCTTTTTGCCAACGGGCACCGGCATCCGCTGTCAGCGGGGGCAGATTATTCCGGCCGTCTTTCAATCTCGGCAAGAGCGCTCCGCACCCATACGCCAAGGATCACGATGATGACGCGAAAAATTTCTATCTTGTGGTCCGTAGCGATGCTGGCTGCGCTTGCAGCCTGCGGCGGTGGCGGTGGCGAATCGACAACCTCAGCACCGCCGCAGGGGGTGGCTTATACAGCCGGCAGCGAAGACCTGGCGGTTTTCACGCTCTTGAACGCAGAGCGCGAACGTTGTGGTTTTGGCACCTTGACGCAAAACGCGCAGTTGGATGCTGCAGCCAGGGCCCACGCCAACTACCAACTGATCAACAGCTTCGTTGCCCATCTGGAAGACGCACTCAATTTCCCAAATGGATTCACCGGAACGCTCCCCTCTGATCGCATTGCTGCAGCGGGTTACCTGGGTGCTGGAGCCGTAGCCGACGAAATTGCTGGTTTCTTGGGAATCAACCAGAAAGCAGGTCTTGGCGAGGCGGCGCTGCGTAATCTTCTGAATGCGCCCTACCATCTGCAAGGGTTGATGAGTGGTTTCCGCGATGTGGGTATTGCAGTGCGTTCAAGCATTGACACTGGGGCGGGCATGCCGGCTGTCCTTTTGCAGATTAACGCGGCCTACAAAAGGGTTGTTGGCCCCCAGCTTTTTGCCAGCACCGAGGTTCACACCTACCCTTGCGAGGGCACTTCGGGCGTGAACTTCAAGCTGTCCAATGAAGAGCCAAACCCGGTCCCAGGCCGGGACTTGAGCACAAATCCACTCGGATCGTCGATTTATATTGCCGCGCGGGCTGGCAACACTATCCAGATCACCAGCGCCTCCATGGTCCGCCTGTCAACCCAGCAAGCCATCACTCTGCGCGTCCCCGTTACAGCTGCGAATGACCCCTATGGTCCGTGCTCAGAAGGATGCTTTAAATCGCATCAAGCCTATGTGGTGGCCGACGCCCCGCTACAGCCTGGCTCGCCTTACCAGGTCACCGTCAACGGGACGAACAACGGCGCCTCATTCAGCCGGACGTTTACGTTCACCACCGGAACTGGCGGTTAGGGCGTTGTGTTTAACGGGCCTTTATTTGGCCAGCAATGCGTTGATCAGCAGCAAGTCTTCTGGCGTCAACGAGCCGTTCGCCTGGCGCAGCTTCAGACCGCCGACCAGCACGTCGTAGCGGGCTTTCGCGAGGTCGCGTTTGGTCTGGAACAGCTGGCTTTGCGCGTTCAGCACGTCGATGTTGATGCGCACACCGACCTGGTAGCCCAGTTTGTTGGCGTCGAGTGCGCTCTGGCTGGACGCCTCGGCCGCTTCGAGGGCCTTGACCTGTCCCTGGCCCGACAACACGCCGAAGAAGGCGGTGCGGGTGCCAAGGGCGACGGCGCGTTTAGCGCCTTCGAGATCGATGCGCGATTTTTCTTCCAGCGACAACGTTTCCCGGATGCGGTTTTGCGTGGCGAAGCCGGCAAACAGCGGCAAGTTCAGCGCCAGACCCACCGTCGTGTTGTTGGTGCGTGAGCTCTGGTTGGTCAGGGTATTGCCGCTGGGGTTGCGTTGCGCGCCGTAGCTGGCGGTCAGGTCCACCGTCGGTTTGTGGCCGGCTTCGGCCTTGTCGATCTCCAGCCTGGCCACCTCCAGGTTGGCTTGGGCCTGCCTGACTGTCGGGTGGAGCTCTTCCGATGGCCGAACCCAGGCGTTCACGTCGTTTGGCAGCAGTGGCGGCAAGTCCGCCGGCGCCAGCAGGCCTTTAGGCTGGGCGTCGGGTCTGCCAACCAGCTGATCCAGCGTAATCTTTTTGACTCGCAGGTCGTTTTCGGCGGCAATTTCCTGCGCAATCACGAGGTCGTACCGGGCCTGTGCTTCGCGGGAGTCGGTGATGGTGGAGGTGCCGACTTCAAAGTTGCGTTTGGCCGAGGCCAGCTGCTCCGCGACCGCGGTTTTTTGCGCCCTGACAAAGGCCAGCGTGTCCTGCGATGCCAGCACATCAAAATAACTCTGGCTGGTGCGCACGATCAGGTCTTGCTCGGCGGCTTCGAGCTGGGCCTTGGACAGACCAACCTGTTGTTTTCCCTGTTCGTAGGTAGCCCAGTTACCCGGCCGGTACAGCGGCTGCGACGCGCTCAGCGTCGCGTTCTGGTTCGTGAAGCTGCGCTCGGTTACCGGGTTGTTGCTTTCAAAATTCGAACGCGACAAACCCGATGAAAGACCTGCCGTTGGCAAAATACCGGCCTTGGCCTGATCGGCCCTGGCCAGGTTGGCCTCGTAGAGCGAGCGGGACGACTGGTAGGCGGCATCGTAGTCGCGTGCCGACCGGTACAGCTCCACCAGATTCTGGGCCTGGACTGCCGGCGCCAAGACCGCGAGCAGAGCGCTCAACGCCAGCGACAGGGGCAGCCAAGCCGGGTTTTTCAATAGCGTTGTCATGGGTGTCCTGTTGAAATTGGGCGCGCAGTGGAGGGGTGACCGGCAATCAATACAGTGGCACGGAGGGATCGCGTTGCTGCGACCAGGCGTCGATGCCGCCTTGCAGGTTCACCACCTGCGTGAAGCCGTTTTGCGCCAGGTAGTTGGCCACTTGCAGGCTGCGCATGCCATGGTGGCACAGACAGGCAATCGGCTGGTCGGCGGGCAGTTCTTCCTGGAGTTGCTGCAGGCGGGCTGGAAGCTCGCGCATGGGGATGCACAGCAGCGTGAAACCGTCTTCTTTCACCGACGCGGTCTGCAGCTCCCACGGCTCGCGCACATCCAGAACCACGGGCGGGCGCGCATTGAGCGGAAGGTTCTCGCGCCAGGCGTTGAAGGCAACAGAAGAAAGCTGGTCAATCATGACTTGCTGCTTTTTTAGAAGTTGAATTTGGAGGGCTCGGGGAAGCTAAGCAGGCGCGTCGCCACCGTGTCCCAGGCCTGCGTGGTGCGCCAGGCGGTTTCGCCGGCACGGGTCACCAGCGTGGCACGCATCATGGGCTCGAAGCCGACAATGGCACTGAGCCGGCCGCCGATTTTCAGCATTGCCAGCAGCGCGGCGGGCACCTCAGCCACCGAGCCACTGAGCACAATCACATCGAAAGGGCCGCTTAACGGGTCATTGCCAGATGCGACCTCGCCGAGCCGGGCGGCACCGTCGCCGGTGCGCACCTCGGCGTTATGAACGCCGGTTTTTTTGAGGTTGTCGCGCGCCATCTGGGCCAGATCGGGATCGATTTCCAGCGCGATCACCTGCTGCGCGCGGTGTGCCAGCAAAGCAGTCATGTAGCCGGAACCGGCGCCGATTTCCAGGACTTTTTCATGCTTTTGTACGGCCAGGTCCTGCATCAGGCGGGCCTCCACCTTGGGCGCCAGCATGTTTTGGCCAGGTTTGGACGACAGCGGAATTTCCATATCGACAAAAGCCAGCGACTTGAGCGCGGGTGGCACGAAATCTTCGCGCCTCACCACGGCCAGCAGGGAAAGGACCTGGCTGTCCAGCACCTCCCAGGGGCGGATTTGCTGTTCAATCATGTTGAAGCGGGCTTGTTCGTAGTTCATGGTAGGCCTGTGGAAAAAACGGGGAAATAGCGGAGTCAAGTCAGGATTTTAGCGGGGGCTATGGAGGGGTTGCGATCGCAGCAGGCGCAGCGCGCCTGCCTGCGAAGCGCCGTTTAAACCACTGCGCCAGGTCGTCCAGATAGCAGTAAGTGACAGGCACGACCACCAGCGTCAACAGCGACGAGGTGATGACGCCGCCAATGACGGCCTGGCCCATCGGCGCCCGTTGCTCCGATCCCTCTGTGAGTGCAAAGGCCAGCGGCACCATGCCGAAAATCATGGCCAGCGTGGTCATCAGGAT
>JBKJZS010000508.1:0-1610 GCA_046714915.1 Polaromonas sp.
AATAGCCCCTATTCGGCCAGCAAGGCAGCCAGTGACCACCTGGTGCGCGCCTATCACCACACCTACGGCCTGCCGGTGCTCACCACCAATTGCAGCAACAACTACGGCCCCTACCATTTCCCGGAAAAACTCATCCCGCTAATGATCGTCAACGCGCTGGCGGGTAAGCCCCTGCCGGTCTATGGCGACGGCATGCAGATTCGCGATTGGCTCTACGTCAAAGACCATTGCAGCGCCATCCGCCGCGTGCTTGAAGCCGGCAAGGCCGGTGAGGTGTACAACGTAGGCGGCTGGAACGAAAAGCCCAACATCGACATCGTGAACATCGTCTGCGCCCTGCTGGACGAGCTGCAGCCCCGTACCGATGGCCATTCCTACCGAGAGCAGATCAGCCATGTCACAGACCGCGCCGGTCACGACCGCCGGTACGCCATTGATGCCGGCAAAATCCAGCGCGAACTCGGCTGGACGCCCGCTGAAACCTTCGAGACCGGCATCCGCAAAACCGTGCGGTGGTATCTGGCCAACCCCGAGTGGGTAGCGCATGTGCAAAGCGGGGCGTACCGCGAGTGGGTGAGCAAGCAGTACGCCCCCGTTTTCAAGTAAGTTGTCATGCCGGGCTTGCCCGGCATTCATGTCCCTTGCATCACGTATGAAAATTCTCCTCTTCGGTAAAAACGGCCAAGTTGGTTGGGAATTGCAGCGCAGCCTGGCACCCCTCGGTGAACTCATCGCGCTGGATCGTCACAGCACGGACCTTTGCGGCGACCTCGCCGACCGCGGCGGAATCAGCGACACGGTGCGCCAGGTCCGGCCTGATGTCATTGTTAATGCGGCCGCCTATACCGCTGTTGACAAGGCCGAAAGCGATGTGGCGACCGCGCATGCCGTCAACGCAGCAGCGCCGGGCGCGCTGGCCGAGGCAGCTGGCGCCGTCGGCGCGTGGCTGGTTCATTATTCGACCGACTATGTTTTTGACGGCAGCGGCAGCAAGCCGTGGGAAGAGGGCGACCCGACCGGTCCGCTCAGTGTTTACGGCCGGACCAAGCTCGAAGGCGAGCAGCGTATTGCGGCCCAATGCGCGAAGCACCTCGTTTTGCGCACCAGTTGGGTCTACGCGGCGCGCGGCGGCAATTTTGCCAAAACAATGTTGCGCCTGGCCGGGGAACGCGATCACCTGACTGTCATCAGCGACCAGTTCGGTGCACCGACCGGCGCAGAGCTGATTGCCGACGTGAGCGCCCACGCCATTCGCCAAGTGCTGCAACGCCCCGAAGATGCCGGGCTGTACCACCTGGCCGCCAGCGGTGAAACCAGCTGGCATGGATATGCAAAACACGTGCTGGCCCAAGCGCAGCGGGTCCAACCCGCTATCAAAATAAAAGCAGGCGAGGTGGCCCCTGTGCCCACCAGTGCCTTTCCCACGCCGGCCAGGCGCCCGCACAACTCGCGCCTTGATACGCGCAAGCTGCAAAGCGCCTTCGGCCTGAGCCTGCCACCCTGGCAACAGGGGGTGGACCGCATGCTGAGAGAAGTGGTGACTTAAGGCATTATTTGATGCCATAATTGATGGCTTAAAGGCGAGGCGGGTTCAGTGAAGACCTTTACCC
>JBKJZS010000509.1:0-1906 GCA_046714915.1 Polaromonas sp.
CTCCGTCAATCCGGCACCTTTCCCGAACACGAAAAAGTGGTCGACACCGTTATGATAACAACGCCATCGAAAAAGAGCGTGGCATCACTATTCTGGCCAAGAACTGCGCCGTGACCTGGGAAGGCACGCACATCAACATCGTCGATACCCCCGGTCACGCCGACTTCGGCGGTGAAGTGGAACGCGCCTTGTCCATGGTCGACGGCGTGGTGCTGTTGATTGACGCTCAAGAAGGCCCGATGCCGCAGACCCGCTTTGTCACCAAGAAGGCGCTGGCCCTGGGCCTCAAACCCATTCTGGTGGTGAACAAGGTGGACAAGCCCGGTGCCCGTCCCGACTACGTGGTCAACGCAGCTTTCGACCTGTTCGACAAGCTCGGCGCCACCGATGAACAGCTGGATTTCCCTGTGGTTTACGCCTCGGGCATCAACGGCTGGTCCTCACTCGTTGAAGGCCCGCCGAACGAGCAGTGGGGCCCCGACATGTCGGCCCTGTTCAATACCATCCTTGAGCATGTGCCGCACCAGCAGGGTGACCCTGATGCGCCACTGCAACTGCAAATTTCTGCGCTCGACTTTTCGACTTTTGTGGGACGCATTGGTGTCGGGCGCATCAGCCAGGGCACAGTCAGGCCCATGATGGACGTGATGGTCATGGAAGGCCCGGATGGCAAGGCCGTCAAAGGCCGCATCAACCAGGTGTTGACCTTCCAGGGCCTGGAACGTGTGCAGACCACCGATGCAGGCCCCGGCGAAATCGTGCTGATCAACGGCCTGACTGACATCGGCATTGGCGTGACTATCACCGACCCGATCACCCCGATGCCGCTGCCCATGCTCAAGGTCGATGAGCCGACCCTGACCATGAACTTCTGCGTCAATACCAGCCCCCTGGCCGGCCGTGAGGGCAAATACGTCACCAGCCGCCAGATCTGGGACCGCCTGCAAAAAGAACTGCAACACAACGTGGCCCTGCGCGTCAAGGAGACCGGCGAAGAAGGTATTTTTGAAGTCATGGGTCGCGGCGAGCTGCACCTGACCATCCTGCTCGAAAACATGCGCCGCGAAGGTTTTGAGTTGGCTGTGTCCAAGCCGCGCGTCGTGATGAAAGATGTGAACGGTGAAAAGCACGAACCGATTGAATTAGTGACCGCCGACATCGAAGAGCAACACCAGGGCGGCGTGATGCAGGCTTTGGGCGAGCGCAAAGGTGATCTGAACAGCATGGAGCCGGACGGCCGTGGCCGCGTGCGTCTGGAGTACCGCATCCCGGCGCGTGGCCTGATCGGTTTCACCAACGAATTTTTGAACCTGACGCGCGGCACCGGCCTGATCTCCAATATTTTCGACAGCTACGAGCCGCACAAGGGCGAAATCGGTGGCCGCAAAAACGGCGTGCTGATTTCCATGGACGCTGGTGAAATCTTCACCTATGCCCTGGGCAAGCTGGACGACCGTGGCCGCATGTTCGTCAGGGCCAATGATCCAGTGTACGAGGGCATGATCGTTGGTATTCACAGCCGCGACAATGACCTGGTGGTGAACGCCACGCGTACCAAGCAGCTGACCAATTTCCGCGTATCCGGCAAGGAAGACGCGATCAAGATCACGCCACCGATTGAACTGACGCTGGAATACGGCGTTGAATTTATTGAGGACGACGAACTGGTGGAAATCACGCCCAAGTCGGTTCGTCTGCGCAAGCGTCACCTGACCGAAAGCGATCGAAAACGCGCTGGACGTTAAATTGCCCCCACGTTCGCTCACTGCGTGTAGCTCTCTGCCCCCCGAGGGGGCTGGCCTTGCTTGGGGCGGCCCGGCGCGGCGGCCGGCGCCCCCACGTTCGCTCACTGCGTGTAGCTCTCTGCCCCCCGAGGGGGCTGGCCTTGCTTGGGGCGGCCCGGCGC
>JBKJZS010000510.1:0-1399 GCA_046714915.1 Polaromonas sp.
CCCGTGGAATAAGGGATGAGGTCTAAATGTCAGGCAGATTCAAGTACAAAGCGCAACAAAAGGCAGTGTAATCGGCTGCATCTTCAAGCCATAAAAGACCTCGTGCGGCGTGCGGTAGCCCAAGCACTTGCGAGGTCTGTGGTTGAGCAGGTAGCGCCTCATTGACCTCATGCTGGCTCACCTTGAGAAAGCGGGTCTTCTTGGGAAAGTACGGGCGCAGCAAGCCATTGTGGTTCGCATTGAGCCCGCGCTCCCAAGAGCAATACGGGTGGGCAAAGTACACCCTGGCCCGGCGCCACTTGCGCGGGCAACACAGGCAGCATCAGGCGCACCGCATGACGGAAGTTCACGCTTGAAAAAAATCCAACCCGAGATTTGCCCCTTGAATCCAGTTGCGATCTTGCCGCGTATCCCCTGCAAGCGGCCTAAACGCTCACGCACTGTGGCGGATTCCACAGACCAACAACCTCATTTTTCAACAGGAGTCTTTCATGAAAAAACTAATCATTGCCGCCGGAGTTGCCGTTTTACTCAGCGCTTGTGCCGGTGGCATGTCCAACAGCGGCATGTCCAACAGCCAGATGTCCGGCGGCCCGTCGGTCATGGTCGGCGGTGCCGCCATGTTCCCGACCAAGGACATCATTGACAATGCCGTCAACTCCAAAGACCACACGACGCTGGTCGCTGCCGTCAAGGCCGCCGGCCTGGTCGACACGCTCAAGACCCCGGGCCCGTTCACTGTTTTTGCACCGACCAACGCAGCTTTTGCAGCAATGCCGGCCGGCACCGTGGACTCCCTGCTCAAGCCCGAGAACAAGGCCATCCTGACCAAAGTGCTGACCGCCCATGTGGTGTCCGGCCGCCTCGACGCCGCCGCACTGAGCCAGCGGATGATGGCGGGCAATGGACGCGCCATGCTCAACACGGTCAGCGGCGACACCCTGGTCCTTACCACCAGCGGATCCAATGTGATGGTGACCGACGAAAAAGGCGGCACAGCCATGGTGAGCATTGCCAACGTGTACCAGTCCAACGGCGTGATCCACGTGGTCAACAAGGTCCTGGTTCCCAACTGATCAAGCCACGAGGCAGCACGCGGATCAAGCGCTACCGGCGCGCTGTTTGCGCTTGATCGAAAGTCCCAGGCCACAAGAAACTGCAATGGTTTGTTGTGGCTTCAGGCTGCGCAGCCCTTGCTGGGCGTCCCCGGTCATTACCAGGAGGGGCGCACCGCAGAAACCGTGCACGGGCGCTGGACTGCCCTTTCAAGGAGCCGGCGCAGGCTGGCATGCAGGGAGGCGCGCCGCATAAGTCTTCGGTCTCCGCCTGGGTCGTGATCGGGCCAAGCAACTGATCCCTTGTCCACAGTCACTATTAAATGTCGGCCCGACCCGCCAGA
>JBKJZS010000511.1:0-6287 GCA_046714915.1 Polaromonas sp.
GGTGGGTGTGGACCGCTACTCCAACTACCCGGCGTTTGTGCAAAGCCTGCCGCAGCTGGGCGGCGGCATCGACCCGAACATCGAAGCCGTGGTGGCGCTGCGGCCCGACGTGGTGCTCATGGCTACCTCGTCGCGCGGCGTGCAAAGGCTGGAGGCGCTGGGCCTGAAGGTGGTGGCGCTGGAGCCCAAGAGCTCGGCCGACGCGCAGCGCGTGATGGGCAAGATCGGCCAGGTGCTGGAGGTGGCCGACGCGCAGCGCGTCTGGCGCGCCATCGACGCCGGGGTGTCGGCAGCGGCGCAGTCGCTGCCGTCTGCCGCAAAGAACACCCGCGTGTATTTCGAAGTCAGCCGCGGGCCGTATGCCGCGGGCACCACCTCCTTCATTGGCGAGACACTGCTGCGACTGGGGGTAAAGAACATCGTGACGCCCGAGCTCGGGCCTTTCCCAAAGCTCAACCCCGAATACGTGGTGCGGGCCAATCCCGACCTGATCATGATAGGCGCGCGCAATGCCCAGGGCCTGGCGCAGCGCCCCGGCTGGGCGGGCATACGCGCCCTGCGTGAAGGGCGGCTCTGTGTGTTCACGCCGGAACAGTCGGACGTGCTGGTGCGCCCCGGCCCGCGCATGGCCGAAGCCGCGCGCATCATGGCCAAGTGCATCGCCGACAAGGCGGGGGCTGCGGTTCGATGAGCACGGCTGAACCGTCCAGCGCATCCCATCGGCTTAGCCTGGTTATCGGGCTGTTCCTGCTGCTTGGCGCGGCCGGCCTGTTGCTGCTGGGCGCTGGCGTGGGCAGCACCGGCTTTGACAGTGTGTTGCGGGCGCGCCTTGACCCGGTGGCCTGGCAAATCATCTGGGACATCCGCCTGCCGCGCACGCTGGGTGCCTGGGTGGCGGGAGGCCTGCTCGGTCTGGCCGGCGCCGTGGCCCAAGGGTTGTTTCGCAACCCGCTGGCCGACCCCTACCTGCTCGGCAGTGCCTCCGGCGCTGCACTCGGCGTCGCCATGGCACTGGCCTTGTTTGGAGCCTCGCCGTTTGCAACTTCGTTCCTGGTGCGGCTGGGCCTGACCGGCGCGGCTTTCGCCGGCGCGGTGGGCGGGGTGATGCTGACGCTGGCGCTGGCCAATGGCGTGCTGCACACCCTGCGCTTGCTGCTGGCCGGTGTCATCGTGGGTGTGGTGCTGGGCGCTTCGCGCGACCTGGTCACGCTGGCCGCTCCCGACATCCTGCAGGCCATGCAGGCTTTCATGCTGGGGAGCACCGGCTTTGTCGGCTGGACCTCGTTCGCCGTCATGGCGGCTGTGCTGCTGCCGACGCTGGCCGTCGCCTGGGCCCTGAGCCGCGTGCTCGATGGCCTGGCGCTGGGCGAGGCGACGGCCGCCAGCCTGGGCTTGCCGCTGGCCGCCGTGCGCGCCGCGCTGGTGGCGGTGCTGGCGCTGGCGACCGGCGCGGCGGTAGCGCAGACCGGGTTGATCGCATTTGTCGGGCTGGCCGCGCCGCATCTGGTGCGCTCCATCGTCAAGACCACGCATGGACGGCTGGTGGTTCTGAGTGCGCTGATGGGCGGTCTGTTGCTGATAGCCGCCGACGTGCTGGCGCGCTGGGTGATCGCTCCGCAGGAGCTGCCGGTGGGCGTGTTGACGGCAGTGCTGGGTGGAAGCTACCTGTTGTGGCTGATGCACAGACGCAGCAGGCGCGGCAGCGGAATGCTATGAATTCAATAGCTATTGACGCCCGTTCCATCAGCGCCAGACTCGGAGATGCCGAGGTATTGCACGGCATTTCGCTGGCCCTGCCGGTGGCGCGCTGGACCAGCATCGTTGGCCCCAACGGCGCCGGCAAGTCCACCCTGCTGCGGGTGTTGGCGGGTTTGATGCCGCACAGCGGCGAGGTGGTTTTGCTGGGGCAGCCGCTCGGCGGCCTGCGCGCCCGCGAACGCGCGCGGCAGCTGTCCTGGCTGGGCCAGAACGAGAGCTCGGCCGATGACCTGAATGCTTACGACGTCGCCATGCTCGGCCGCCTGCCGCACCAACCCTGGCTGGCCGCGCCCAGCATGACCGACCGCGCCGCCGTGGAGCAGGCCCTGCGCGCGACGCAGGCCTGGGACTGGCGTGATCGGCCGCTGGGCCAGCTTTCTGGCGGCGAGCGCCAACGCGTGTTGCTGGCACGGGCGCTGGCCGGCGAGGCGCAAGTGCTGCTGATGGACGAACCGCTCGCCAACCTGGACCCACCGCACCAGACCGACTGGCTGCTGCTGGCGCGCCAGCTGGTAAGGCACGGCAAAACCGTGGTCAGCGTGCTCCATGAGATTTCGTTCGCGCTGCAGGCCGACGAGATGGTGGTTATGGATCAGGGCAGAGTGACGCACCAGGGCGATTGCGCCGACGCCACGACGCACCGCGCACTTGAAATGGTGTTTGACCAGCGTATTGCCATCCACCAATTCGCGGGCCAATGGGTTGCGCTGCCCAAGATCTGATCGCCAGGAAATAGCATGCAAATAGAAACACCTCCTTCGGCCAAACCCTATGCCAAACCAGCAGGCGAGCGGCGTGGCCTGATCATCGTCAATACCGGCGACGGCAAAGGCAAAAGCACTGCCCGCCTTCGGTCTGGCCTTGCGGGCACACGGGCGCCATCATGTGCATGGCAAGGCCGTGAAGATTTTCCAGCTCATGAAGGTGCCGAGCGCGCGCTTCGGCGAACACCGCATGTTCGAACAACTCGGCATTCCCATCGAAGGGCTGGGCGACGGCTTCAGCTGGAAAAGTCAGGACCTGGAAAATTCGGCCCAACTCGCGCGCAACGGCTGGGAAAAAGCAAAGACCGCCATCCTGAGCGGGGACAACTTCATGGTGGTGCTGGACGAGCTGACCTATCCGCTGATCTATGGCTGGATGCCGCTGGACGATGTGTTGCACACCTTGCAGCGCCGGCCCAAGGAGGTGCATGTGGTCATCACCGGCCGGCGCTGCCCGCCGGAGTTCATCGCGCTGGCCTGGGGCCAGCCTGCCGGGCATGGCAAACCAAGCGCCTGACATGCTGATGGTCTGGACCCACTATGACCCGCCGTTGAACCTTGGCAGCATGGTGCTTTTGTTGGTGCTGGTCTTGCTGCTGGCCCTGTGGATTGATCACCGTTTTGGCGAACCACGTATAACCCTTTGCCCGACGAAGCGCTGCAAAAGTTCTGGCAACTCTGGACGCCGAACAAGGCGCTGGGTTTGACCGGTGTGCGCGCGGCTTATGTGATTGCGCCGCCGGGTGCGAACGACGCAGTGATGCAGTTGGAGAGTCTGGCCCCATCGTGGCCGGTAGGTTCGCATGGTGTGGCGATGTTGCGAGCTTGGTGCGAACCGGCGGTGCAGCAATGGCTGGCTGATAGCCTTGTCACGCCGCGCGAGTGGAAAGAGCGGCAAAAGCAGGTTTGTGAATCAATGGGCTGGACCGTGCTGCCGAGCAACGCGAACTTCTTCGTCTGTCATGGCGGAATTGAGGAGCTTGTACCGGACCCCGATCCGGGTACGTCCCTGTCTGTGCGCCGACACGGATTGCGGATCAAGCCCGCAATGACAGATCTGCGCGAACGCGGAATCAAGCTGCGCGATTGCACATCCTTCGGCCTGCCGGGCCATCTGCGCCTGAGTGTGCAGACGCCTGCGGCGCAGGACGCATTGCACCATGCATGGCAAAACATCAACAAGGCAAGTTCATGAGCGCAAAAAGCGTGATGGTTTTAGGCACCACCAGCGGTGCCGGAAAAAGTTGGCTGACCACGGCCTTATGCCGCTATTACGCGCGGCAGGGCTTGAAGGTTGCGCCTTTCAAGGCGCAGAACATGAGCAACAACGCAAGGGTGGTGGGCGGAAGGGAATTTTCCGCCGGGCCGCCCCAAGGAAAATTAGCCCCTTTTTGTGATGAAAGGGGCAGTGCACCGCCGAAGGTACACGCAGTGACAAGCGTGGGGGCCACGTCTGGCGGCCCGGCGGAAAATTGGGTCGCCGGAGGAGAGATCGGCAGCGCGCAATACTTCCAGGCGCTGGCTGCCCGTGCGGTGCCCGAAGTGCGCATGAACCCGCTGCTGCTCAAGCCCGAGAAAGACACCCACAGCCAGGTCATCCTGATGGGTCAGGTCAACGCCGAACTCTCGCGTATGGAATGGCGTGGCCGCAGCGCCTCGGTCTGGCCGGTGGTTGCGCGGGCGCTGGACGAACTGCTGCAAGAAAACGATGTCGTGGTGATCGAAGGCGCGGGCTCGCCGGCTGAGATCAATTTAAAAGCCAGCGACATCGTCAACATGCGGGTCGCCCAGCACGCGAACGCGGCCTGCCTGCTGGTCACCGACATCGACCGCGGCGGCGCTTTTGCGCATCTGTACGGCACCTGGCTGATGCTCGATGAAACAGATCGAAAGTTGATCAAGGGCTTTGTGCTGAACAAGTTTCGCGGTGACGCGACCCTGCTGGCGCCCGGGCCGCAGATGCTGCAGGACCTGACCGGTGTGCCCACGGTGGCCACCTTGCCGATGTGGTGGCAACACGGCCTGCCTGAAGAAGACGGCATGTTCCACTCTTCCGGCTTACTCCCTCTACCTCTGGGAGAGGGCACCCCCGCCCGCGCCCCCATCAACATTTCAATCGTCGCCTACCCACGCATCAGCAACCTCGACGAATTTCAGCCACTCAAAAACGTGCCGGGCGTGCATCTGAAGTGGGTGCGCAACGCGGCGCAGTTGAGCGACGCCGACTGGATCATCCTGCCCGGCTCCAAACACACCAGCGGCGACCTGGCCTGGTTGCGCGCGCAGGGCCTGGACAGCGCCATCGCCGCGCATGCCGGGCGGGGCGGGGCGGTACTCGGCATCTGCGGCGGTTTGCAAATGCTGGGCGAAGCGCTGATTGACCCGCACGGTATCGATGGCAACGGGCCGGGTCTCGGCCTGCTGCCGGTGGTCACGCTGTTTGAAGCCGACAAAACCGTGCAGCGCAGGCAGGCAAGCTTCTCATCGGTGGGTGGCCCGTGGGCAGCGCTGTCGGGTGTGGCGGTGCAGGGCTACGAAATTCACCACGGCCAGACCGCGCCGCACAGCGCGATGGCCGCAGCCGGCGATGTGGCGCACGCGGTCATGCCCGACGGCCTGGCCTGGCAAAACGGCAGCGGCAACGTGTTGGGTGTGTATCTGCACGGCCTGTTTGAAGATCCGGCAGTGTTGCAGGCGCTGTTCGGCGCCAGCACACCGACGCTGGACTCGGTGTTTGATGGCCTGGCGGATTACATCGACATGCATTTTGACCCGGGTGTACTGAATTCCTTGATTGCCCGAAATTAGGTAGGTACCCGGGTTCTCGGCACCCAGCTTGAACTCAGATGATGCATTTGCATCATATTTGTGATGTAATCGATTCATGAGCAGTCAATCGCTTCCCTCGCGCGGCCAAAGCGGGCGCACCAAAGCCCGCAACGATATTTGGGGGTTCATCCAGACCGGGCCGAAGGGTCGCGGCGGGAAATCTAAAGGCGGTCCAATGGTGATCGTCAACGGTCAAACGACAGCGTTTAACAGCGAGAAAGCCCTGGGCATTATCAAGACGGGCATCTCCAGCAGGGCAATCGAGCCTCTGTCAGCGTTTTTCGGGGTCGGCAAGGGCGAGTTGGTCGACCTGCTCGATCTCGACCGGACCACAGCGCTTCGTCGAGCCCACAAAAACCAGCCATTACCGACACACTCAGCTGAAAGTGTTTTGCGCTTGCTCGAGCTGGAAGAAATGGCCAACGACACCTTCGAATCCGAGGACGCCGCTCTTGCTTGGTTACGCCGCCCGCATCCGCTGCTGGGGGACGAAAGCCCGCTTGAATCTGCGAAGACCTCGTTCGGCGCCCGACGCGTGAAGGACATTCTCGTCGCGATCAAGTACGGCGGTGTCGTTTGACCCTGCCGGTGTGGCGAATTGGTTTTTCCGGGTCCCTGACACTCTCCGACCTGGGCTACGGATCAACACTTGGGGATGGGCGCTGGCATATCGGCAGCACCGGGTCCCCTCAAGTGGTCTATTGTGGGGCTACCCGAGCACTGTGCCAGCTTGAGAAGCGCGTCCATTGCAACGGTGCTGCGCCCAAAAACATGGCTTTTTTTCGTCTGGAGATTCCCGATACCGCAACGCTGCTCGATGTGAAAAGCCTGGGTCTGCCTGCGGACTGGCGGATCGACCCGGCCACAACTCAGCAGATCGGGATGCAATGGCTCGTTGCTGGCACCAGCCTTGGACTTTGGGTCCCCTCGTTTGTG
>JBKJZS010000512.1:0-11198 GCA_046714915.1 Polaromonas sp.
TTTTATGGGTGCCGTCAAGCATGCAACACCACACTAGCGTGCCGTCTTTGGATTGCGGCGAGGCGCCAAGCCGAACAGATAGGTCCGCTGGGTGGCGGCATGCGCGGAATCGCAGGGGCGAAAAAAAGCCCCGCCGGGGCGGGGCTTGGTTGCGACCTTGGTCGCTCAGGTCTTATTGCAGCTTGTACATGGCATAGAAGCTGGCGTATTCCCGGCCTGCCGCATCCCTGGCAAAGAGGTTTACGCCGGTGGCCCTAGCCGTTGAGGCATAGGGACTTCCCGTGGCGCCTGTGCAGTGCAGGTCAGCGCCACCTGTCGGCGAGCAAAGGATGCTTCCGGTACGTGCAGTAGAACCTACCGCGAGTAGATCGTTGAAGCCACCGCCGCTGTAATTCCCGAAGACCGTGAGATTGGTAGGCGGCAGCACGCCAGCGGGCACCGCGTAGTTCACCGTGATGGTGGAGTCGCCGCCGATGGGTAACTGGCCCGACACGGGATCAGCGAAGGTTTGAACGTCAGCAATGTCGGTGGGCGACAAGGTGGCCAATCCTTTTGTTTTCAGTTCGGGAATCGTCAGGGCCCGAGCGCGGGTTTTGTAATTCTGGGTTGCATTGGGCGTGGCCCCCGTATTGCCTGCCAGAAAGTACTCAAACTTCCACACGCTTTGAGCCGGGATCGTAGCGATGTAGTCGTTGGTAAACACAGTCCTGTCGGCAAAAAACAGTCCGGTGTCCTTGAGGGCTGGATCGCTTGCATCGGCTGTATTTGCATACTCGCTGTTCAAGCGCACGTAATTGGTTCCTGTGACAGTGCTGCCTTTCACCAGTGGCAGATACGAAAAACCACTCCTCGGCCTCAACGTCAGGGTAGTGCCATTCGGAGCGGTGACTACAACGCGATCAAAGATCGAGCCATCAACCCCAGTACCGCCCGTAATGTGCTCCACGTTCGGGACGTAGCCAGTGCTGTAGTAGCTGAAGGCCGACTGATTGAGCGTGAGGAACTGGCGGTGCTGTTGGTAAGCCGAAACACCGCCGGGGTAAGCGTATTGGTTGCCGATCTGCTTGAGTTTGCCGTCGGTATCCAGGCGCAGCGCAAAAGTATCGAAGGTCTCGCTGCCTGCGGTATTCTTGCTTTTATAGCCGATGACAATGTCGCCATTGGCGCGGGAGAATTCGTAGGTGCCCTGGCTGAACACGACGCCCGTCCCGCCATCAACGAAGAGGCCGTTGAAGGCTTTGCCCTTGGCCACGACTCGCCCATTGCTGAGGAAGGTGCCGGGATTGTTGCTAAAGAAAGCATTCTTGCAGTCCGGGGCCTGAATGTCGGCCGCCGTCGTTCCACCGGCGGTAATGCGTGTGGTCAGGGGCAGGGCGAAGCAGGTATTCAACTGTGTTAAATGCTGGGTGATCAAAGCAGCGGTGCCGGATACGACCAAGGTTGAGGGGACGATTCCCGCCAGGACGGGAATGCTGGCAGCAGCCGTCTGACTGGTGAACTGGATGGTGTTGGGGGCAGCACCTTCAGCCAGTTGCTGCTTGATGGCCACTTCAATATTCGTCGTCGTGGCGCCCGAGACGATGATGGTTACCTTGATCGAATCCAGAAGGCGGTCATAGCCAGTGCCATCCACTGAAAAGCTCCCTGTCAGTGGGTTGGTGCTGCTGGTTCCGGTGGCCGTCAGAATGGGACCCAGGATGGCCTGAACTTCGTCGACCTTGCTCGCCACCGTGGTGGCGTTGATGATGCTGGTCCTGGCGGCCAGCTCTCCAGCAAGTTTGAGGGGGTCTCCCGAGCTGCTAAGGCGCGAGGCGATCAAATTCGTCACGGACGTGATGTTGACTGTGGCGGTGGTCCCCGATGTGGAAGGCACCACGCTCACCAGGGACTCGACGGAACCATCCGTGTTTGTGCGCGATGCGGTCAGGACAAAGGGAGCGACGGCACCGGCTGGCAGCGTGATGCTATAGATGCCATCAGCTCCCACAGGTGTGCTGCTGGTGCCGACAGTGCCGCCAGTGCTGTCATTGATGGTGATGGTGGCGTCCGTAAATGCCGCGCCGGTGGCGACAATGCCTGAAAGGGTGACCGAAGACCCGGCACCACTGGGTATGGTTATGTCACCACCACCACCTCCACCGCATCCGGCCAGCGTCAACAGGGCAGCACTTGCAAACGCTAGTGCCAGCTTTCGAGGATTCATAGTCATGTAAATCTCCAAAGGATTTGAACGGAGCGGTCCAGAGACACTCCGGATTACGCCTGGAAGCAGTGTGAATAGAGATGTGACAAATTGCATCCTTTTTAATTGTGAAAAATTACCGGGTACGGGTCAGGCAGCTTGTTCACGCACGCGTGGGAAAATAGGACCGTGCTGGTGTGGCGTGCGCCGGGGGTGGATTTGAATCGACTTGCGGACGCGCGAATTTGCCTTGCCGGATAGGCACTTTCAACGGGCCCTTCTTCCTGGTGAGGTGCCAGCGTCGCTCACGGCCTGGACCTGACCGCGCCGGGCAATACCCTGAAATCTGACAGAACGCTACGCCGATGTGGCGCCACGCGATTTACACACGACAACGGCTCTTAATAGGCCAAGGATCCTTGCGCTGTCCGATATTCCATCGTGCCTGCGGCGCACAGACAGTCTTGTGTGTGTGAACCCGTGCCGCTGGGCTGGGCCTTCGTAGCCAGGCGCTATGTAGCCTGAGATCGGACGAGGAAGCGCAATGACGCTATTTCCGCCAAGGCAGATAGCCAGGGCAGATAACTTCCTGGGAGGGGCTCACGCCACCCGATGGACCGGAATGACGGCCCGGTCCATCGGGCGTGCGCCGGCGGGCGAAGCGGCGCGAGACGAGCGGACCAGGCGGTGAAGCTCCGGCATACAAGAACCGCAGTTGGTACCGCATTGGAGTTGCTCCTGCAGCCCAATCAGGCGGTCTGCATCGCTGGATAGAAAGCCCGCGCCCCCCGCCGCGACAGCCATGTCGCTCAAGCAGGCATTAATCGCAGCGTCAGTTACGCTGAAACAGATGCACACTGGCTTGCCGCGCGGCTGAAGCGCCGCCGGCGCTTTCGCGCCCGGCAGCAGCAGCAGCCGGCCGTAACTCTGCGCCGGCAGCTCGTCCTGCAACAGGGTTTTGATCCAGGCCTGGGCGCTGATATCCCCAGCGAGAACGAAGCCGGCCAGTTCGGCCCGCTCGCCCTGGCGCTGCAGCCGCACTGTGCGGTGCTGGCCTTTCTTTTGGTCGGCATAACGCAATGAATCCGTTCCGTCAAGACCGAGGATGGTTTCAATTTTTGCCAGCATCTTTTCCGTTGGGGCCTCAAATCCGGCGGCGCGAAACAACACGCCGGTGCGCTGCCGGCCAGGCTCACTCAAAGGCACCTGGTTTGAAAATGGCACGCAGCTGCTGAAGGCAAAGCTGGCCATGAGCGGCTTGAGCTGCTCGCGCGCTGTCAATGCCTTGTCATCGGTCAGCCAGGCCATCGCCAGCAGTGACGCTGGCAATTCGGCCTTGAGGATTTTGACAGCCGCGTGCTTTAGCTCGGGCTGCTTGGAGCTGGGACAGTAGGCCGAGGTGGTAAGGGCATTGACGCCGGCGAGCGCTTCGCCGGTGCTGGACAGGCCGCTCAAATATTCTTCCCCCCAGTGCATGGCGATAAAAGCCTGGCTCATGCTGATTTCGCTGCTGGCCTGCACGGGCACCACGATGGAGCCGCGCTTGCTGGTGACATGGACCAGGTCGCCTTCTTTCAGCAGGCGACGCGCCATGTCCTGCGCGTTCATCTGGAGCGCGGGTTCGGCCACATGGCCGAATAGACGGCCCAGCGTACCGGTGCGGCTCATACCATGCCACTGGTCGCGCAAACGGCCGGTGGTCAGCGAAAACGGGTAGCGTGATTCGCGCGGCTCGGCCACCGGCTTGTAGACGGTATTGACAAAGCGGGCCTTGCCGTCGGCCGTCGGAAAGATGCCGTCTTCATACAGCCGAACCTGACCCGTGGTCTCGCCCGCCTTGAGTGGCCACTGCTGCGGCGCCTGTTCAAGCATGGCGTAGCTCATGCCCGTGATGTCGAGATCGCGGCCGCGGGTGGATTCGCGGTGCTCGTTCCAGATCGCTTCGGGATTGTCGTAGGCGAACAAACTCCGTTCGGGCGTGGCCCGAATCGGTAGATGTCTCTGCAGGCGCTGCGCAAAATCTACCGCGATAAACCAGTCATGCTTTGCCTCTCCGGGCGCGGGCACGGCCGGCCGAACGCGGCTGATGCGGCGTTCGCTGTTGGTCACGGTGCCGGTTTTTTCCCCCCAAGTGGTGGCGGGCAGCAACAGGTCGGCGTAATCGCAGCTGGTCGTGGTGGCAAACGCTTCCTGCAGCACGACGAACTCGGCGCGCTCCAGTGCGCGGCGCACCGTGGCCTGGTCGGGCATGGACTGGGCCGGGTTGGTGCAGGCAATCCACAAGGCCTTGATTTCACCATCGGCGGCAGCCTGAAACATCTCAACCGCTGTCTTGCCGGGTTTTTCAGGAACTGAGGGAACGCCCCAGAGCTCGGCAATTTCGGCCCGGTGTTGCGGATTGGCGAGGTCACGGTGCGCGCTCAGCAAATTGGCCAGTCCGCCGACTTCGCGACCCCCCATGGCGTTGGGTTGACCGGTCAGGGAAAAGGGCCCGGCGCCGGGCTTGCCGATCTGCGCAGTCGCCAGATGCAGGTTGATGAGGGCTGCGTTTTTGGCGGTACCGCTGCTGGACTGGTTCAGGCCCTGGCAGTACAGGCTCAGGGTTGCGGCCGCGGTGGCAAACAGTTTCGCCGCCGTGAACAGGTCTTCTTTTTTGATGCCGCAGGTTTCGGCGACCAGATCGGGCGTGTAGTCGCGTACCGTGGTTTTGAGCGCCTCAAAACCGATGGTGTGGGCGGCGATGTAGTCCGGTTTGATCCAGCCTTCCCACAGCATGATGTGCAGCATGCCGTTGAACAGAGAGACATCGGTGCCGGGCTGGATAGGCAGGTACAAGTCGGCAATCTCGGCGGTGTCGGTGCGGCGTGGGTCGCAGAAGATGATCTTGAGCTGCGGGTTCGCAGCCTTCGCATCCTCGATGCGGCGAAACAAAATGGGGTGCGCATACGCCGTGTTGCTGCCCACGATGAAGATGCACTGCGCATGGTTCACGTCGTCGTAGCACGCTGGCGGCGCATCGGCGCCCAGGGTCTGCTTGTAACCCGCAACCGCGCTGCTCATGCACAGGCGAGAATTGGTGTCGATGTTGTTGGTGCCGATCAGGCCTTTGGCGAGTTTGTTGAAGACGTAGTAGTCCTCGGTCAGCAGCTGGCCTGAAATATAAAAACCGACAGCATCCGGGCCATGCTCATGAATGATTTGCGCGAAACTTTCAGCGGCGAGGTCCAGCGCACTGTCCCATGAGACCCGCTTGGGCGCTTCATGCCGGCGCTCGCGCCGCATCGGGTACAACAGGCGCGTTTGTCGTGTTACCGCTGCCGAGGCCGTCAGCGCCAGCGTGGAGCCCTTGGTGCAAAGGCGGCCGAAATTCGCCGGGTGGTCCGGGTCACCGCGAACACCGGTGATCTGCTCGCCCTGCGACTCAATGATGACACCGCAGCCGACACCGCAATAAGGGCAGGTAGATCGGGTTTCAGCCACGGTGATCGAGGCCTCGCCGGCGGTGTTTAATGTTTCCACGAGGTGGTCTGCGCTTCGGTGCGAGCCCACAGCCCACCCGACTGCAAGGGCAGGTGGAGCGGGTGTCGGTCATGGCAGTCAACTCGGCAGGCAAGGGCATTCAGCGGACAACCGCCAGCTGCGGATGGCCGGTGTCAATCGCGCCGTGGTTGCCAAGCGCGAGCATTGGCCCTGCCACCGGGGCCAGCAGATCGGTCGCATGCGTGGCGAGTTCGCCGGCATCGAGGTGCACCACCCCGTCGCTCACCTTCACCGCAAAGCGCGGCGTGCAGCCTTCGTCGGGCGCCTTGGCACAGCCGCCCGTCAGGTCTATGGTCCAGTTGTGCAGCGGGCAGGCCACGCTGGTACCAAACACAATGCCCTGGCTCAGCGGGCCGCCCTTGTGCGGGCAGCGGTCAAGCAAGGCGAAGACTTCATCCTGGTCGTTGCGAAACACGGCGACGTCGAGGCCCTTGGCGCGTGCCACGCGGCGCGAACCCAGTACCGGGATGTCGTCAACGCGGCAAATTACTTTCCAGTCATTCATCGTAATTTTCTCTTTTCAGATCTTTTTTAACCCAGAACGCGTGCATACATGCCGGTGACCCGGTCCATGATCTGCAAAATATCCTGCGGTTTAGCGAGCGGGCCATGGGGTCAACTTTCAGGAAGGTTGGCCGCGCGAATCAGGCGGTGATCGATGAAAATTGCCGTGTATCCACTGCGGCTTTCTGGGAGTCAAACCACGGATCGGGCTCGCCATCCAGGCTGAACTGCAGGCGTTCCCACAGGGCCTTGCGACGTTCGGCGTCGTCGAGGATCCTCTTTTTGACGTAATCGAGGCCGACGCGGTGGATGTAGTTCACGGTCCGTTCAAGATACCAGCCTTCTTCGCGGTAAAGCTGGAGGAAGGCGCCGGTGTACTCCAGAACTTCCTCCGCGGTCTTGACCTTGACGAGGAACTGGGCCACTTCGGTCTTGATGCCGCCATTGCCGCCCACATACAGTTCCCAGCCTGAATCGACGCCGATGACGCCGACGTCCTTGATGCCAGACTCGGCGCAATTGCGCGGGCAGCCGCTGACGGCCAGCTTGACCTTGTGCGGCGAATACATGGCCCAGAGCGCGCGCTCCAGGTCCTTGCCCATCTGCGTGCTGTCCTGCGTGCCGAAGCGACACCATTCGCTGCCGACGCAGGTCTTGACCGTGCGCAGCGATTTGGCATAAGCGAAACCGCTCGGCATGCCGATGTCTTTCCACACGCCGGCAAGGTCTTCTTTCTTCACGCCCAGCAGGTCGATGCGCTGGCCCCCAGTGACCTTGACCGTCGGTATTTTGTACTTGTCGGCCGCATCGGCGATTCGACGCAACTCGTCGGGTGTGGTGTGGCCTCCCCACATGCGGGGAATAACCGAGTAAGTGCCGTTCTTCTGGATATTGGCATGGCTGCGCTCGTTGATGTAGCGGCTTTGCGGGTCGTCTTTGGCCTCTTTGGGCCAGGTACTGATCAGGTAGTAGTTGACCGCCGGGCGGCAGCTGGCGCAGCCGTTGGGCGTGTTCCATTCCATGAACTTGTAGACGCTCGTGATGGTGAGCAGTTTGTGGTCCCGGATGGCGTCGCGCACCACCTGGTGACCGTGGTCGGTGCAGCCGCACATGGCCTTTTTCTTGGGCGTTGCCGAGTAGTCGCCGCCGGCAGTGAACATAAGGATTTGTTCCACCAACCCGGTGCAGGAGCCGCACGATGCGCTGGCCTTGGTGTGCTTGCGCACTTCGTCGAGGGTGAACAGCCCCTTTTCCTTGATCGCCTTGCAGATGGTCCCCTTGTTGACGCCATTGCAGCCGCACACCTCGGCATCATCGGCCATCGCCGTGGCCTTGCTCTGGCCCTCATGGCCGGCATCCCCGAGGTTGGACTCGCCAAAAATCAGCCGGTCGCGTATGTCGCTCACGCTGCGGCCATCGCGCAGCAGCTTGAAGTAGTAGCTGCCATCGACGGTGTCACCGTACAGGCAGGCACCAATCAGTTTGTCATTCTTGATGACGAGTTTTTTGTAGACGCCGCCGAACGGGTCGCTCATGACGATTTCTTCGGCGCCTTCGCCGCCCATAAATTCGCCGGCGCTGAAGAGGTCAATGCCGGTGACCTTGAGCTTGGTGGAAGTGAGCGAGCCTGTGTATCGGCCGATGCCGAACTGCGCCAGATGGTTGGCGGCCACCTTGGCCTGTTCGAACAGCGGCGCCACCAGGCCGTAGGCAATGCCGCGGTGCGCCGCGCATTCTCCGACCGAGTAGATACGGGCGTCGGTCACGGTCTGCATCGTGTCGTTGACCACAATGCCCTTGTTGCAGTGCAGGCGCATGGATTCGGCCAACTGGGTGTTGGGACGAATGCCCACGGCCATGACCACCAGGTCGGTGGCCAGTTCAGAACCGTCCTTGAACCTGATGGCGCTGACCCGGCCATCCGGCCCGCCCACCAGTTCCTGGGTCTGTGCGCCCATCAGGAACTTCAGGCCGCGGTCTTCGAGTGATTTTTGCAGCAGCTTGCCGGCCACGCTGTCGAGCTGGCGCTCCATCAAGGTGGGCATCACATGCACCACGCTGACGGACATGCCGCGCAGCATCAGGCCATTGGCCGCTTCGAGACCCAGCAGGCCGCCGCCAATGACGACGGCGTTCTTGTATTTGACAGCAGCGTCAATCATCTCGTTGGTGTCGGCAATGTCGCGGTAGGCAATCACGCCTTTCAGGTCCTTGCCCGGCACGGGCAGGATGAAGGGGTTGGAGCCGGTGCACATCAGCAGGCGGTCGTACTCTTCTTCGGTGCCGTCGTCGGCGCGCACGATGCGTTTGATGCGGTCAATCTCAACCACTTTTTTACCGGCTTTCAGCGTGATGTGGTTGTCGGTGTACCACTCCCAGCTGTTGAGCACGATCTGGTCCAGTGTTTGTTCGCCTGCCAGAACGGGGCTGAGCAAGATGCGGTTGTAGTTGGGGTGCGGCTCGGCACCGAACACAGTGATGTCATACAGCTCGGGGGCGATCTTGAGCAATTCTTCAATGGTCCTGACACCTGCCATGCCGTTGCCGACCATTACCAATCTGGATTTTTTCATGGCACTTCTCCTTGATAGTCTGCAATAGACTGCAAACGTCATGCCAGCTTTTGGGATGCCACTTTGCTGCGGTGCACCAAAATGGCATTATTCAGGGGCTACGCCCGACTGGTTTGGTCGCAGGAGTGTCCAAAAAAGACAGGCATCCTGCAATTGGCGCAGGATTACTGAGTAATCACGCAATTTTTGCCTGGTTGTTGACCCCGGCGAATGGCGGGACATGCCCAGGGGGTCATGCACCAATGTGGGCATCAATCTTGCGTCTCTGGTGCAGGAACACACGCATGACTTTTGAAATCGACATTGGCTTTACCTCGCTCACGGGACGCAAGGACGTCAACGAGGACTTTGCGGCAGCCATGCTGGCCGAGCCGGGCCAGGAGTCCAGGGGCGCCATCGTTGCGATTGCCGACGGTGTCAGCACCGGTGGCAAGGGCAAGGAAGCTGCACAAACCACGGTGACCAGCCTGGTGCGCGATTATTTTGGCACCCCCGAGACCTGGGACACCACGGTGGCATTGGACCGCGTCATTGGCGCGCAAAACGCCTGGCTGGCGGGGCAGAACCGGCGCCGGCAGCCGGCCATCGGGCTGACCACCCTGACGGCGGTGGTGCTGCGCGGGCAGTCGTATGCGCTGGCCCATGTGGGCGACACCCGTGCGTATTTGCTGCGGCAAGGTCTCATGACCCAACTGACCAGTGACCATGTGGTGGAGCATCCGGACTTTCGCCACCAGCTGCTGCGCGCTGTCGGGGCAGAAGACCGGCTGGTGGTGGATTACTCCCAGGGCGACTTGCAGGTAGGCGACCTGTTTGTGCTGCTTTCCGATGGTGTGCACAACGTACTTTCCGCCAAGCGCCTCAACGCCCTGGCTGCACCGGCCAGCCGGTTGCCGAGCTCGCCAGGTGCCGCGGGCGAAGCCCTGGTTGATGCGCAAAACCTCAGCAAGCAGCTGGTGGACGCAGCCATGGCAGCCGGCACACAGGACAATGCCACCGCCCTGGTCGTACGGGTGCTGGGTTTGCTCGATGCGAATCTGCACGATGAAAACCGCCAGGCGCTGGCCTTGCCGGTGAGCCGGCGGCTGAAGGTTGGCAACACGCTTGATGGCTTGGCTGTGACAGCCCTGCTGGCCGACAACGGCCTCAACCTGCTCTACCAGGTCCGTGACGTCAGCAGCCAAAAGCTCTACGTTCTCAAAACGCTGCACCCCGCACGCGCCCATGACCCGGAGGAGCGCGCCATGCTGGCGCATGAAGCCTGGCTCGCCAAGCGCATGCAATCGTCCCGCGCGGCCGACCACCTGGTCACCCTCCATGACCGGTTGCCCAACGCGCAGACAGCCACCGCCTTCTATTTGCTCTACGACTGGCATGCTGGCGAAACGCTTCAACAGCAGCTCAACCGCAAGCACGTCTTCAGCCTCCCGCAGGTCTTGACAGTGGCTACCCAGGCAGCAAAGGCGCTCGGGCGCCTGCACCGGCAGAGCGTGATCCACCGCGACATCAAGCCGGCCAACCTGCATCAGGGCGAGGACGGTGTGCTGCGGGTGCTCGACCTCGGTGTGGCACTGACCGGCCGCGAGCCCGAGTCGATGCGCAAGCTGCACGCCGGTACGCCCAGCTATATCAACCCTGAACAATGGGGCTTTAGCGCGAAAGCCGGCGCTTCGGGCAGGGACGGGCCGGAAGAACTGCCTGACGCCCAAAGTGATCTGTTCGCGCTGGGCGTGACGCTCTACCAAATGCTCACCGGCAAGCTGCCTTACGGCGATGTGTTGCCCTACCAGGCGGGGCGTTATTACCGCGACCCCACCGCACCGAGCCGCCACAACCCCGAGGTGCCAATCTGGCTGGACCATGTCGTGCTCAAAGCGGTGGCGCGTGACAAGCGGCTGCGTTTTGAAACGGCCGAGGAAATGTTGCTGGCGCTGGAGCGGGGCGCTTCGCGGTCGCTCACCGCACCGCCGGCGACGCCTTTGATCCAGCGCGATCCTGCGGCTTTGTGGAAGATTGGCTTGGCGCTGTCTGTGCTGCTGAACCTGCTGCTGGTTTACTGGTTGCTGTTTTTGCCGAAATAGGCACGAGACGGGGCTGGTTCCGGCAGCTTGTGCGCAGGACACCGGGATATCCGATACCCCGTCGATAAAAGACAACTTGCCTGCCGGGGTGAAGCCCCGCTCGTGGGCCTCACGCCGTCCTGCCTCATCAAGCCAAAACGCAGAGGACAAAAACATGCTACTGATTTAATAGCTGTCAGCGCATGTATTAAAAGGGCCGGGGCTGTTATTATTAAACGCTTAAATAAATCGGTGTGGCAGAGAATTTTCACGCACTGCGCGCGCGCCCTCCTTTTTCAGCCCAGGTGCGGGTCCAGCGGATCTGCATTACCCTGAGCA
>JBKJZS010000513.1:0-6516 GCA_046714915.1 Polaromonas sp.
GGCCTGTGCAGCAAAGGCTTCGTTGGCCTCGATCACGTCCAGGTCTTTGACCGTCAGGCCGGCTTTTTGTAACGCTATTTTGGTCGCCGGCACGGGGCCGATGCCCATGTATTTCGGGTCGACACCCGCATGGGCATAGGCCACCAGACGGGCCAGCGGCTTGATGCCGCGCGCTTTGGCGGTAGCCGCTTCCATCAGCACCACAGCCGCTGCGGCGTCGTTGATGCCGGAGGCGTTGCCCGCAGTTACCGTGCCGTTTTCCTTGGCAAAGACGGGCTTGAGTTTGGCCAGGTCGGCCAGCGTGCAGTTCGGGCGAAAGTGCTCATCGGTCGCATACGCCACCTCACCCTTGCGGCTTTTGAGCATCACCGGCACGATCTGGTCCTTGAAATAGCCCGCCTCGGTGGCGCGCTGGGCGCGGTTGTGGCTTTCCACGGCCAGGGCGTCCTGGTCGTCGCGCGAGATGCCCCATTTGACGGCAATGTTTTCAGCCGTCACGCCCATGTGGATGGTGTGAAACGGGTCGTGCAGCGCACCCATCATCATGTCGATCATTTTGGTGTCGCCCATGCGGGCACCAAAGCGCGTGGCCAGGCTGGCGTAGGGCGCGCGGCTCATATTCTCTGCACCGCCCCCAATGGCAACATCCGTGTCGCCCAGCAAGATACTCTGGCTGGCACAGATGATGGCCTGCAGGCCTGAGCCGCAGAGGCGGTTCACGTTGTAGGCCGGCGTGCTTTCGGCGCAGCCCCCGTTGATGGCCGCTACGCGCGACAGGTACATGTCTTTGGGCTCGGTATTGACGACGTGGCCAAACACCACATGGCCCACGTCTTGGCCGTCAACCCCGGCACGGGCGAGCGACTCGCGCACGACCAGCGCGCCCAGATCGGTGGGTGGGGTGTCCTTCAGGCTGCCGCCAAAAGTACCAATGGCGGTGCGCACACCGCTGACAACAACGACTTCTCGGCTCATGGGGTGTCTCCTGTAGTGGAAAATAAAAGTAAAAGGGCAAGAGTAGCAGTGTGGACCTGTTTTTCTACACCCCGCTGACAGTGACCACGGCGGCCTGCCGCTGCCTACCCTGCCAGCCGCTGCGCGGCAAGCAAGACCTGGTCGATCACTGCCTGTACTTTATTTCGATGGGCGTCACTGCGCAAGTGCCCCTCGGCGTCAAAGGCCGCATCGGCAGCGCCCAGTGCAAAGGCCTGGGGCGCGACCCAGCATTGCGCATTGAGCAGCAGCGGCACCAGGTGGCTTTGCGAACGCAGGCCGCCCAGCGCGCCGGGGGAGGCGCTGAGCACGCCCACCACCTTGCCGGTGAAGGACTTGAAGCCCTCCTGCCAGGCCGGATCTCCCTTGACCGGGCTGGAGACCCAGTCGATGGTGTTTTTGAGCAGCGCGGTGTAGCTGCCGTTGTACTCGGGCGAGCAGATGATCCACGCCGGGTGCTCGAACATAAGTTGCTTGAGCTTCATCACGTCGGGCGGCGTGCCTTGCGCCTCAAGGTCGGCGTTGTACATCGGCACGTTGAAGTCGGCCAGCTCGATGTGGCTGACTTCGGCGCCGCTGGCACGCGCCAGCGCGGCGGCGACGTGCGCGAGTTTGCGGTTGAAGGAGTTCTGGCGGGTGCTGCCGGCGAAAATCAGGAGTTTGGGGGGTGCGCTCATGCGCCTGATTTCACCACAGGCTGTAGGGGAAAGCGCAGGTCAGGGCTTGCAGGGTTAAATCCGTTAAAATGTACAAAATTAAATATTTGTACAAAATGCACATCATCCCTTTGAGTGAATTCCGCGCCAATGCCTCAGCCATGCTGGATCTGGTCGAGCAGGGTGAGACCGTCCGTATTTTGCGGCATGGCAAGCCGGTTGCCGAGCTGGTTCCCCTGAAAGCTGAAACGCCGGCCAGGGTGCCCAGCTGGAAACAGCCCTTTGAGCCGGTTCAACTGCCACCCGGTGCGTCGCTGTCCCAGGCCGTGCTCGATGAGCGGGACGAAGCACCATGGTAAGCAGCAAGGGCAGCAAACCTCGAAAACCTGCGCCCGAGCGCCCCTACCGGGCCGGCGGCTTGGCCACCCGTGCGGTTGCGCGCGACGGGAGCTTGCGACTGATGTTCGACGCCTCGGCGCTGACTAAGCGTTATGCCTCCGAGCCGGGCCGCGACCGCGTGCTGGCGCTGTTCCAGATGGCCGGAGAGCTGCTGGTGGCAGCACACTGCCAGACCGAGGTGGCTTCGGCCCTGCTGCGCCGCCGTCGCGAGGGCAGCCTTCCTGCAGCCGAGTTCGACCGGGTGTGGGCTGCGGCGCAGCGCGATGTGTCGGACATGATCCGGGTGCCGCTGGACAGCCATGTAGAACGCTTTGCCTTCGCTGCGATGGAGCATGGCCCGCTGCGTGGCATGGATGCCTTGCATGTGGGGAGTGCGCTGGTGGCGGGCGTGGATTTGTTTGTGACCGCCGACCGGCGCCAGGCGCTGGTGGCGCGGGGACTCGGGCTGCAGACGGAATTGGTGAGTGGAGACGCGGATGTCTCCGGAACAGGATTGGTGACGACATGATGTACCCGCAAGAATTTGACGTGATCGTGGTCGGCGGTGGCCATGCCGGCACTGAGGCGGCGCTGGCCGCCGCCCGCATGGGCTGCAAGACGCTGCTGCTGACGCACAACATCGAAACTCTGGGGCAGATGAGCTGCAACCCGTCGATTGGCGGCATCGGCAAGGGCCACCTGGTGAAAGAGGTCGATGCCATGGGCGGCGCGATGGCGCTGGCCACCGACGAGGGCGGTATCCAGTTCCGAATCCTGAATTCGAGCAAGGGCCCGGCCGTACGCGCCACCCGTGCCCAGGCCGACCGCATCCTGTACAAGGCGGCGATCCGCCGCAGGCTCGAAAACCAGCCCAATTTGTGGCTGTTCCAGCAGGCAGTCGATGACCTGATGGTCGAGGGCGACCGGGTAGTGGGCGCGGTGACGCAGGTCGGCATCAAGTTCCGCTCGCGCACCGTGGTGTTGACGGCGGGGACTTTTCTCGACGGCAAAATCCATGTCGGGCTCAACAATTACGCCGCGGGCCGGGCGGGCGACCCGCCGGCCGTGTCGCTCAGCGCGCGTCTGAAAGAACTGAAGCTGCCCCAAGGCCGGCTGAAAACCGGCACGCCGCCGCGCATTGACGGCCGCACGATCGACTTCAGCAAATGCACGGTGCAGCCCGGCGACGGCATGCCGGGCGGTACCGCCGGGGCGGTGCCTGTGTTCAGCTTCATGGGCGGGCAGATCCCGCACCCGCAGCAAATGCCGTGCTGGATCACGCATACCAATGAGCGCACGCACGAAATCATTCGTTCCGGCTTTGACCGCAGCCCCATGTTCACCGGCAAGATCGACGGCGTGGGTCCGCGCTACTGCCCGAGCGTGGAAGACAAGATCAACCGCTTCGCCGGCAAGGAAAGTCATCAGATTTTTCTCGAGCCGGAAGGCCTGAGCACGCACGAGATCTATCCCAATGGCATCTCGACCAGTCTGCCCTTTGACATCCAGTACCAGCTGGTGCGCTCGATGGCGGGCATGGAAAACGCCCACATTCTGCGCCCCGGTTATGCGATTGAGTACGACTACTTCGACCCCCGCTCGCTGAAAACCACCTTTGAAACCCGGGCGGTTCAGGGCCTGTTTTTCGCCGGGCAGATCAATGGCACCACCGGTTACGAGGAAGCGGCCGCGCAAGGCCTGTTCGCCGGCATCAATGCCGCGCTGCAATGTCAGGGCAAGGAGGCGTGGTTGCCCCGGCGCGATGAGGCCTATCTGGGCGTGCTGGTCGATGACTTGATTGGCAAGGGCGTGACCGAGCCCTACCGGATGTTCACCAGCCGGGCCGAGTTTCGCCTGATGCTGCGGGAAGACAATGCCGACATGCGCCTGACCGAAAAAGGGCGCGAGCTGGGCCTGGTTGACGATGCGCGTTGGGAGGCTTTCAACCGCAAGCGCGATGCGGTTTCACGTGAAACAGAGCGCCTTCGTTCGATCTGGGTCAATCCCCGCAACCTGCCGGTCGCCGAGGCCGAGCGGGTATTGGGCAAGGCCATTGAGCGGGAGTACAACCTGCTTGAGCTGTTGCGACGTCCCGACGTGAAGTACGCCGCGCTGATGTCACTGGACGGCGGCAAATATGCGAGTCCCGAGCTGGCCCCTGTCCTTGAGGCCGGTGTTTCACGTGAAACATCAGCGGCGACCGACATGGCCTTCAGCGTGGTCGAGCAGATTGAAATCACCGTCAAATACGCCGGCTACATCGACCTGCAGAAGATCGAGGTGGAGCGCGCCTCCCATTATGAAAATCTTAAGCTCCCCGCCGATTTGGATTACCTGCAGGTGTCGGCCTTGAGTTTTGAGGCGCGGCAAACGCTGGCTAAACATCGTCCCGAAACCCTCGGCCTGGCGTCGCGGATTTCGGGCATCACGCCAGCGACGGTGTCGCTGTTGCTGGTGCACCTGAAAAAGAAGCTTTGGAAAAACACCATGCCAGCTCCATCGACCGAGCAAGCTGAAGTCTGATGCAGGACCTTGAAAAGGATTTGCGTACCGGCTTAAGAACGCTGCAGCTGACACTGGGCGACTCGCAAATCGGGCAGTTACTGGATTACCAGGCGCTGATCGCCAAGTGGACCCAGGTCTACAACCTGACAGCGGTGCGCGAACCGGCAGAAATGATGACCCATCACCTGCTCGACAGTTTGGCGGCGGTCACGCCTTTGCAGCGTTACCTTCAGCAGGCCGGGTTGGCCCAGGCTGAACCGGGGCGGGGCGCGCGCCTGCTCGACGTCGGTTCCGGCGCCGGTTTGCCGGGGGTGGTGATGGCTATCTGCTGTCCCGCACTGGCGGTCACCTGCGTGGATGCCGTGGCCAAAAAGGCGGCATTCATCAAGCAGGCGGCACTCGCCCTGAAATTGCCCCATCTCACCGGCTTGCATGCGCGGGTCGAAACCATCGATCTGCCTTTTGAGGTGATTTGCTCGCGCGCCTTTGCCTCGCTGGCCGATTTCACGCGCTGGTCGATCGGCGCGCTGGCACCACAGGGCGTCTGGATGGCCATGAAAGGCAAGCACCCGACCGACGAAATCGCAATTTTGCCGGCAACGGTAGAGGTGTTTCACGTGGAACAGCTGGCGGTGCCCGGCTTGGATGCCGAGCGCCGCATTGTCTGGATGCGACCCAAAGCGTCAGCGTGACCGGCGCGAAGCCACAATTCGCAAAGCCCGATGTGATTTTTGGCGTCAGCCAAATTTACAGCTCACAGGCTGACGTAAACTCAAGGCCTCTATTTCTGGGGATTTCATGCTGGGCTCATTTGTCGGCGTTGCCGACTACGGCGCTTTTGTTGTTGCCATCATTGTGTTTCTGCTGATTCCCGGACCCGGCAATCTGGCGCTGATCACGTCGACCGGCAAGGGCGGGCTGCCCGGCGGCATGGGCGCTACTTTCGGCGTGATCGCTGGGGACCAGGTCTTGCTTTGGGCTGCCGTGGCCGGGGTGTCGGCGGTCATGGCTGCTTACCCGACGGCTTTTCATGCGGTGCAGTGGATGGGGGCCGTCTACCTGAGCTGGCTGGGCATCAAGATGCTGATTGCCAGGCCCGGCGACGCGCCTATCCTTCAGATCAAGCCGCGTCACTACTTTCGCCAGGCCATGCTGATCACCTTGCTCAATCCCAAGGCAATCGTTTTCTACATGGCCTTTTTCCCGCTGTTTGTGGACCCGGCCCAGTATCAGGGGCTGAAAACCTTTGCGGTGATGGCGGCAACCATAGCGGCGTTGACTTTTTTTTACGGCCTGATTGCCGTTCTGCTCACGCATTACCTGGCCGACCGCATTCGCGCCAATCCCAAAATTTCGGCCGTGCTGGGAAAGGCCGCGGGCGTGTTTTTGATCGGTTTTGGCATCAAGCTGGCTATTTCCAAATGAACACAGAATCCAAGCAATTGCCCAGCAAACCATTTCTTGCCGGTCCGTCGCAAGAAAAAATAGCCCCCTCGGGAGACGGCGCGGTACGCGAAGCGGCAAGCGTGGGGGCCAGCGAACGCAGCGCAGGGCCGCCCCGAGCAAGTTCAGCCCCCTTGGGGGGCAGCGCAGTGCGCGAAGCGACAAGCGTGGGGGCCGGGGAACGCAGCGAAGGGCCGCCCCGAGCAAGTTCAGCCCCCTCGGGGGGCAGCGCAGCACACGCAGTGACAAGCGTGGGGGCCAGCAAACGCAGCGAAGGGCCGCCCCGAGCAAGTCCAGCCCCCTCGGGGGGCAGCGTAGTACCCGCAGTGACAAGCGGGGGGGCCAGCGAGCGCAGCGAAGGGCCGCCCCGAGCAAGTTCAGCCCCCTCGGGGGGCAGCGTAGTACACGCAGTGACAAGCGTGGGGGCCATATTGCGGTCACGGACTGTGCCAATGAAACTGCAGACCGCACCGACGCGTTTGTCCGCCGCGCGCAGCGCGTCGATCTCCGCGGCGAGGTTGAAATCAGCAGTCTGGATGGC
>JBKJZS010000514.1:0-3300 GCA_046714915.1 Polaromonas sp.
CTGCGGTCTGTCCCGCAAAAATTCATACTCGGTTCCAATCGAAGGCGGCTTTGTCGCCCTTGCCGTAAACTTTTAACGCCCCTTTTTCGCCAACAGCGTTGGGGCGCTGGAAAATCCAGTTCTGCCAGGCTGTCAGGCGGCCGAAAACCCGGGTGAACATGTTCTCTGGGCCGTTGAAGCGCAGGTTGGCTTCCATGCCGGTCAGGGCATCGGGCGACATGGCCACGCGCTCTTCAACCGCAATGCGTACTTCGTCGGTCCAGTCAATGTCGTCAGGGTTGGACGTCACCAAACCGAGGGCGAATGCTGCGTCGGCATCGAGTGCCTGGCCAATCCTGGCGCGCACCGCATCCAGTGCGGGTTGTTCGTCATAGAAACGGCGGCCCAGGCGACTCTGGTCGGTGACCATCGGGTACAGGCTGAAGTTGATTTCACCCACGGTGATTTTCGGTGCGCCGAACTCGTCGTCCGGCAGTGCCAGGTGGTAGCTGCGGTCGCAGGCCAGGGCCAGCTCGAGAAACGTACCGGCAAAGCAGGAGCCGGCCTCAATCAATGCAAACAAACTGCGCGACGACACATCGAGCCGGCTGAAGGTGCGGCGCAGCAAGCCAATGGTTTCACGCACCAGCCAGTGATTCTGGTGGGCCAGCAGCGTAACGTCCATCGCCAAGACGGCGGCGGCGTCACCTTGGGTCTTGATCAACCAGGTGCCAATGTCCAGCTCGTTGGTACGCATTTGCAGGATGGCGTCCTCCAGTTCACGCGCCATCTGCAGCGGGTACCAGGCGGGACCAGCGGCTTCAATGCCGGCGATGTCGGTGGGTTGCGCACCTGTGGGGCCTTTGACGGTCCAGGTGGCGGTGCGCTTGGCGCGGTCGATCTCGACCGTGACGAAGGGGTAACGCAGTACGTCGGCTTCAATCACGCAGGCCACGGGTGGCAGCGTGACGCCTTTGCCATCGGCAGGGCGGTCGCTCTGGGCGGCCAGTTCGAGCGCACGGTCCTTGACTTTTTGGGCAAACGCCTGCGGTTTGGCAATGTCGTCCACCAAACGCCAGTCTTTGGCTTTTTGGCCGCGCACGCCTTCAACGCTGGTGCAGAACAGGTCGGCCAGGTCATGGCGCACATGCTTCTTGTCGGTTACCCGCGTCAGTCCGCCGGTGCCGGGGAGCACACCCAACAGCGGCACCTCGGGCAAACTGACCGCGCTCGAGCGGTCATCGACAAGGATGATTTCATCGCAGGCCAGTGCCAACTCATAACCACCGCCCGCACACGCCCCATTGACGGCAGCAAGGAACTTCAGGCCGCTGAACCTGGAGGAGTCTTCCAGACCGTTGCGGGTCTCGTTGGTAAATTTGCAAAAATTGACCTTCCAGGAATGGCTGCTGACGCCCAGCATGAAGATGTTGGCACCCGAGCAGAACACCTTTTCTTTGGCACTGGTGACCACCACCGTGCGCACTTCCGGATGCTCGAAGCGAATGCGATTAATCGCATCATTCAGCTCGATATCGACGCCAAGATCGTAGCTATTGAGCTTGAGCTTGTAGCCAGGTCGCAAGCCGGCATTTTCATCAAAGTCGGCCGTCAAGGTGGCGATGGGGCCATCAAACTTGAGCGTCCAGTGCTTGTATCGGCTGGGATCCGTTTGGTAGTCAACACGGGTGTCGTTGTTCACATCATCTCCTGATTGAATAAGCAAAATAGTGCATGAATTTGAAATTCATGCACGAATAATAATGCCTGCATGAAATGAGTGTCAAGCATTTTTATGCATATTTACGAATTGCTTAAACCGGAAGGGCAATGGCTCCGCGAACCAGCTCGCGCAAGGCGACGGCGGTCGGCAACAAGGCTTGCGCGCTGGTGTCCAACGCAAACTCGGCCTTGGAATAAAAGGGAGCTCTCCCCGCAAGAATGTCTTTCAGGTCTTCCATGGCCTCCTTGCTGTCGGCCATGGGGCGGAGATCTCCCTGCTCCATCACCCGCCGCATGTGGTCTTCGGGGCTCGCCTGAAGCCAGACCGTGGTGCAATGACTGAGCAGGAGATTAAACGTCGCCGGGTCCGACACCAACCCGCCAGGCGTTGCAATCACAGCCTCAGGGTAGATCTGGATCGCTTCCTCCAGTGCGCGCCGCTCGTAGCGCCGGTAGGCGTTCATGCCATAGAGCGCCTGTATTTCAGAAACACTGCAGCCCGCGAATTTTTCGATTTCCCGGCTCAGTTCAACCAACGGGAACCCCAGGTCTTCGGCCAATAGCTGTCCCAACGAAGACTTGCCCGCACCCCGCAGCCCAACCAGCGCGACACGTGGACTGCGCACTGCATTGCCTCCACCCGTACCCAGCATTTCACCGATGGCGATGCGCACGCGCCTCAGCGCAGCATCATCACTCTGCTCAAGAAGCTCCCGGATCATCAACCACTCGGACGAGGTGGTCGTGCGGTCACCAATGATTTCGGCCAATGAACACTGCAGCGCACCGGCCACCTGAAGCAGTACCAGTATCGAAGCGTTGCCCAGGCCGTACTCCAGGTTGGCCAAGTGGCGCTCGGACACATCAGCGGCAATCGCCACGGCTTTACGGGTTAGTCCCCGTCGCGCGCGCAAGGCTCCCACGCGCTTGCCAAGTGCGACCAGAAAAGGGTTCTTGCCGTCCGCTATCACACCATCGGTCGGCTTGACATCGGGTTTAACCAATTCAACGCTCGACACTATTTTTCTAAGTGTTAACCCTGATTTATGCAATATATTGCTTGACATGAGATTTTCGATAATTTATTGTTCGTGCTGCACAATAATTCATATTTCGCTTGAATGCAAGCGCAATAGCAACCATGGAGATAGCCGTGTCACCCACCCACTTTCGCGACAACATCGCAGAATTGACAACCCAACTGGCTGGACGCCCTCTCGATGCCGCCCTGGAAGCCTGGCTGAATGCTGAGCACGGCCCCGCCAGCATCACCTATGACCGCCTGAAACAAGCCTGCGAAGCCGGGGTCGCGGCCGGCTGGCTGTGCGACCGCGAAGGCGGCGGCATTCGCTACGGCCGCATCTTCAAGCCGACCGATGACCTTCATGGTTTTTCCGTTGACGTGGTCGACATGAAAAACATTGCCGGCCCGCACCACGCCCACCCGAATGGCGAGATTGACCTGATCATGCCAATCGAAGGCGAGGCGCGGTTTGACGGCCACCCTGCGGGCTGGCTGGTCTGCCCACCGGGCAGCGCGCACCGGCCCACTGTATCCAACGGTCGCGCGCTCGTGCTTTACCTGCTGCCCGAAGGACG
>JBKJZS010000515.1:0-1349 GCA_046714915.1 Polaromonas sp.
CCAGCGGCGCGAGCACAACGTCGCTGATTACCGGGCAAATCCCGGGTGTGAAGTCCGGAGCCGAATGCGCGATCCACGGTGGTACTGACCGGCGGCACCTTGTCAGCGGCAGCGCAGACGCTGGTCAATGGCATCAGCTACCAGAACACCAGTGGGGACAACCCCACTGCCGGCAACCGCACCTTTACGCTGACGCAAATCAAAGACAGTGGCGACACGGCCAACGGCGGTGTAGACACCACAACGCTGTCAATTGCTTCAACGGTGACCTTCAAGGCAGGCAATGGCTGGAACCGCTCCCTGGGCGAATTCTACGGATTTTTTTTGTCGGTTCCGAAACCATCTTCAGTCAGAACACAAGAGGACAAAACCGGCTGGCTTGGCGTGCCAGCGCTGGAGGCGTTCGCGCCGATTTACCGATGCGCTGTTCTCAGTCGGGCAGGACGGCCGTGACCTCGATTTCAATGCGGGCCCGCTCCTCCACCAGCGCAGAAACCTCCACGCAGGTCATGGCCGGAAAATTTTTGCCCATGACCTCGCGGTAAACCGCCCCCAGCTCTTTCAGGCGCGCGATGTATTCGACGCGGTCCACCACATACCAGGTCATGCGTGCCATGTGTTCCGGCCCGGCGCCGCCGGCGCGCAGCACGGCCAGGATGTTTTGCAGGACCTGGCGGGTCTGGACGATAAAGTCATCACTTTCAAACTGCTGCTGCGCATTCCAGCCGATTTGCCCACCTACAAAAATCATCGCGCCCCGGGCCATGACGCCATTGGCATAGCCTTTGGGCGCGGCCCAGTCCAGCGGTTGCAGTAGTTTCATCATGATTGTTCTTCCCGTTTGGTTTCCAGATAGGGCCGCAGGGCTTCACGCAATCCATCCGGAATGGGCACCGCTTTTCCGTCGGGGAGTTCGGACAGCACTACCACTGCTTTTGCACGTAATTTAAGGCTTGAACCCTTATCGGACGAGCGTTAGTAGCTATGAATTTCATAGTTCATGCCAATGCTCGCGTTGCCCAGCCGGAACAGGCCCAGGCTGATGCTGACCTCGTCCCCGAAACGGCACATGCCGACAAACTCGGTTTTCAGATCGACGATGGGCACGACGCTGCGGACTCCCGTCCGCGAGGAGGAGCAACGCCGCCAGCGCGCGCCAAGGCGGCGCAATCGGGTGCGTAGCGTTGTTTGCCAAAAGGTGGACTCGTTCGTGAGCGAGTGGGTGTGTGTTCATGAGGTCTTGCCAGCGGGCAATGATCGGTCAACTGCCATTTCTAGGATGATTGGCGCAGCTTGAAGCGTTGCAGTTTGCCGGTTTCCGTGCGCGGCAAGCTGCCCACGAACTCCAC
>JBKJZS010000516.1:0-8133 GCA_046714915.1 Polaromonas sp.
GGTGAAGGTGATGCCGGGCGTGAGCGCATAGCCGTAAAACGGGGCCGTATCCAGGGGCCGGGCCCAATGGGTCTTGGCCGGGGCCAAGCCTTCGGTATGGCAATCGTCGAGCACGGCATGATCGAAGGTGCCGATGCGGCAGGCCGCGTTGTAGTCATTCACCGTGCGCAAAAACGCCTGCACGTCCAGGCCCAGCTGGCGCGCCAGCTGCTCCAGCGAATCGGCTTTTTCGCCGGGGAACACTGGCGGCATGAAGCGGCCCACGGCCTTGGCATCGATCACCGAATAGGCCAGCTGCCCGGGCTGCATCGCTACCAGCCGGCCCCAGATGGCGTAGCGCTTGGGCCAGAAGTCCTCGCCCTCGTCGTAAAAACGCTGGGCGTGTTTGTTGACCACCACACCGAGCGACACACAGTCCACCCGGGTGCAGATGCCGCCGTCGTACAGCGGCGCGCGCGCGTCAATGGCGACCGAGTGGCTTTGCGTCGGATCGCCAATGGTGTCCGCCCCCTGGGCCATCAGGTCGCGCAGCAACACGCCCTGGTTAAAGCGCGTACCGCGGATGGCAAAGTTGTCGGCCGGCCACTCGCCCGCTTCATTCTGGCCCCAGGCTTCGCGCAGCCACTCGCGGTTGGACTCGAAGCCGCCGCTGGCCACCACACAGGCCCGGGCTTCAATACGCTCTGAACCACAGTGTGCCGCCACAAAGCAGCCATCACGCAGTTCCAGACGTTCTACCGGTGACTCATAACGAATCTGCACACCCAGTCGTTCAGCACTGCGGTAGTAGGCGTTGATCAGTGCCTTGCCACCCCCCATGAATATGGCGTTGGTGCGCGACAGATGCAGCGTGCCCGACAAGGAGGGCTGAAAACGCACCCCGTGCTTGCGCATCCAGTCACGGCATTGCGATGACTCACGAATGGCCAGCCGGGCCAGATGTTCGTCGGTCTGCCCGCCCGTGACCTTGAGCAGGTCCTGCCAATATTCTTCCTCCGGATAGGACTCGGTGAGCACATCCTGCGGCGTCTCATGCATGCAGCGCAGATTGCGCGTGTGACCGGAGTTGCCGCCACGCCACTCCCGCGGGGCAGACTCCAGCAGCATCACACTGGCACCAGCTTCCCGCGCCATCAGCGCGGCACACAGCGCGGCATTGCCGCCGCCAATGACCAGTACATCGAGCATCTCCAACCACTCCTGCTTTTGCGCTCAAGTCCTAATCAGCATGAATATTGGCGCGCTTGACGATATCGCTCCAGATTTTTTGTTCGCTCGTGATGAACGATGCAAATTCGCTGGAGGGTCCGCCGCCGCCGACCGCGTTGTCCGTGGCAAAACGGGCCGTGACCGCCGACGATTTGAGCGCTTTGAGCGACTCTTCCTGCAGGCGTTTGACAATGTCCGCCGGTGTTCCTGCTGGCGCAAGAATTCCGTACCACTGCGAGGTTTCAAAGTTCTTGAAGCCCATCTCGGCCACGGTGGGCACATCGGGAAGTGTGGATATGCGCTGCTGGGTGCCAACAGCGATGGCGCGCAGCTTGCCGCTCTTGATGTGGGCTGACAGCGCAGGTAAACCGGCCGAAGACGCCTGGGTACGACCCGAGAGCAGATCGGTCAATTGCGGCCCGGTGCCACGGTAGGGAATGTGCGTGATGAACATGCCGGTCACAAGTTTGAGGTATTCCATCGCCAGATGGCCGGCGCTGGCATTGCCAGCCGATCCGTAATTGAGCTGACCGGGATTTTTCTTGGCATAAGCCACAAACTCCTGGAAGTTTTTGGCAGGCACATCGGGGTGAATCACAAAGACATTGGGCACCTTGGCAAGCAGGGTCACCGGAATAAAGTCCTTGTTCACGTCATACGTCTGATTTTTCAGCATGTAGGGATTGACGGCCAGCGTGCCGACATGACCAAGGATGATGGTGTGACCGTCCGCCGCCGACTTCGCCACTTCCTGCATCGCAACCGTACCCGCCCCGCCCGGCTTGTTCTCCACATAAACGCTTTGCCCCAGCTGTTTGCTGAGTTCGGCAGCCACCGAGCGGGCGACAATTTCAGAGGTTCCGCCCGGCGCAAACGGCACCACAAAGCGAATCGCCTTGGACGGCCAGGCGGCCTGTGCCATGGCCCCGGGCAAGGCCAGGGCCGAAGCGCCCAGGCCGGCAGCCTGCAAAAGGGCGCGGCGGGAAATTGAAACATTCATCATGACGGGTCTCCTGTGTATTGACAGCTGTGGGGCGATGGGTCAAACGGTTGACTTGCCGGGCGCTGCCTGAAAATCTCAGACCATACCGGACATTGGCCGATAACCCAAGCTCCGCCGTCTTGCCCAGACCAGCGGAGCCGACGAATCCCGGCTCGGAACGGGTCGCGGCGCCAGCCGCCATCCAGGGAATCACCGCGCCAGTGATTGAGCTGACCAGCTGGAATTTAGCGCTGAAGCGCAGTGCGGGAAAGTCGACAAACCGCATGGGGTCATCACAAATCGTGATGCCTCATGTGGCCCTCACTGATCTCAAGGGGTGATCAACGTCGCTCCAACCCATCGGCCGGAGCGTACAGCCTCGGTCGCACAGTCCGCCAGCACCACGCGAGCCGCCAAACCTGCGGGCGACAGCTCGTCGTCGGACAGACTGCACAGCGAATTGACGCGGCGCGCCAGCGTATCGGTGATTTGCGCCAGATGAAAGCGCTGCGGCGCATCCAGGAAACGGCTCACCGCTGCCCAGGGCTGCAGTGTGCAGCCCAGGCCGCTGTCTACGGCATCCATCAGCATAGCCAGTGAATCGATTTCGGCCACCAGCGTGGGCTTGCATTTAGCCCTTGCAAAAGCACTCTCGAGCGTGCTGCGCAAACCGTGCAAGCCGGTGGGCAATATCAGCGGCAGCCCGGCCAGTTGCGCCACACTAATGCGGCTTGCCGGTTTGCCCGCGAGAGTCCGGCGCGACCGGATCAAGAACAGTTTTTCTTCCAGCAGAGGTAGCACGCTCCAGCGGCGTCCGGGGTGGCTGTCAAACAGCATGGCCAGGTCCAGCTGGCGGGCATTGAGCATGGCGGTCAGGTGCCCCGACAAGCTTTCGACCATGTGCAGTCGCACATCGGGGTAGCGTTCATGCATGGCCCGGATCAGCGGCAGACCCAGCACGGCGGCCGTCGTGGGCGCCATTCCCACGCTGACACTGCCGGACAGGCGCGACTGCTGCGCCGCCCGCGCCGCCTGCTCCGCATGACGCAGCACCAGTTGCGCTTCGCGGAAAAAAGCCAGTCCCGCCTCAGTCGGAATCACACCTTTGGGGCTGCGTTGAAGCAAGCGGGTGGAGAGCTCACTTTCGAGCCGGCTGATCTGCTGGCTCAATGCCGAAGGTACAAGATCCATGTCCAGCGCAGCCCGGCTGATGCTGCCCAGTTCAATCACCCGAACCAGGTAACGCAGTTGACGCAGTTCCATCAAACTCCTTCAGTGGGGGCTGCACTACCAATTTTCGTGCTGCCCGTGACCCTCGAACGGAGCCGCCGGGTCGAGCGAACGCGCCGGGTGCCGCAGTTCGGGCCCCATCGGCGCGTTGCGTTCCACGTCCAGTCAGCCCCTCAAGCCACGCGGGGTTTGACCCGCGAGGCCGCCAACTTGGCATGGGTACGCGCTGTCTGCACATCGGCAGCGAAAGCCAGTGCCACACCCATGCGGCGTTTGACAAAACTCTCCGGCTTTCCGAACAGGCGGATGTCGGTGTCGGGCACCCGCAGCGCGTCGGCCACACCGTCAAACACAATGCCCTGCGCATCGACGCCGCCGTAAATCACGGCGCTGGCGCCTGGACTTTTCAGGGCCGTGTTGACCGGCAGGCCAAGGATCGCGCGGGCATGCAGCTCAAATTCGTTTTGCCATTGCGTGCACAAGGTCACCATTCCCGTGTCGTGCGGCCGCGGGCTGACCTCGCTGAACCAGACCTGATCGCCCTTGACAACCAGCTCCACGCCAAACAGGCCCAGACCAGAAGGTTTTCCGTCGTGGCCCAGCCCCAGGTTGTCAGTCACGGCCTTGCAGATGTCGCGGCTTTTTTGCAGTGCGGCGGCGGCCATCGGCTGCGGCTGCCAGCTCTCCACATAGTCACCGCTGACCTGGACATGGCCGATGGGCTCGCAGAAATGGGTTTCGATTTCCCCATTGGCAGCCAGCGCCCGTACGGTGAGCTGGGTGATCTCGTAGTCAAAGTCGATAAAGCCTTCAACAATAACGCGGCCATGGCTGACGCGCCCACCCGCCATCGCATGGTCCCACGCGGCATCCACGTCGGCCGGGCCGGCAATCTTGCTCTGACCCTTGCCCGAGGAACTCATCACCGGCTTGACGACGCAGGGGTAGCCAATTCTGGAGTCGATCGCTGCCTGCAGCTCGGCCCGTGAATCACAAAACACATAGGGACTCGTCGGCAGGCCCAGGGTTTCAGCAGCCAGGCGGCGAATGCCTTCGCGGTCCATCGTCAGGCGCGCGGCGCGGGCGGTCGGAACCACCCGCACCACGCCGGCGGCTTCGAGCTCTTCGAGCATGGGCGTGGCAATCGCTTCTATCTCGGGCACCACCAGATGCGGCCTTTCTTTTTCGATCAACGCCTTAAGCTGGGCCGGATCACTCATCATGATGGTGCGCGCGTGGTGCGCGACCTGCTGCCCGGGAGCATTGTCGTAGCGGTCGGTAGCGGTGGTTTCCACTCCCAGGCGCTGCAGCGCAATCAGAACCTCCTTGCCCAGCTCGCCGGAGCCGAGCAGCATGACTTTGGTTGCATGGGGAGACAAAGGGGTGCCGAATGTGGTCATGAAATGTGCAGGAGGTGTAAGAGTGAGTTTGGTGAATTTGCAGGCGCTCGAACCGGAACGAGGCGCTGCAGCAACCACTTTACTTCACCCGACCTCCGTCCTCGCCGCCGGCCGGAGCAAAAACAGGCGCCCTGCGCGATGGTTGCCCGGCGCTTACCCCTATGAATCGCCGGTGTACGCTCTCCGGAGAACAATAGTTCTACTGCCCTCCCGCGCTTCAGAAAGCCCTTTGTGATCAACGCCTCCGCCACCACCACACCGAACGCTCCCCGCGATGATTCCGGCGCCAGCCCGGCCCCGGCGCGCAAACGCCGTCCGCCACGGCGCGTTGAAGTCAGCCGCGTCCTGGTCTTGAGCCCGGCGATGCGCCGCATCACACTGACCGGCCCGGAGCTCGAAGGCTTCGCCCCGGCTGGGCCGGCCAGCTACCTCAAGCTGATATTTCCGGAGCCCGGGCAAACCGAGCCGACCCGGCCATTGCCGGACGGCCCGCGCGCAGTGTCCATGCGAACCTACACACCGTTGGCGGTGCGGCCTGAGGCGCTGGAGGTCGACGTGGATTTTGTGTTGCACGGCGAAGGACCAGCCTCGAACTGGGCCAGCCAGGCCCAGGTCGGCCAAGTGCTGTTTTTGATGGGGCCTGGCCCCGCCTACCAGCTGGACACCCGTGCCGCCCACCACTTGCTGATTGCAGACGACAGTGCCTTGCCGGCGGTGGAAACCATTCTGGCCGCCCTGCCCGCCAGCGCCAGCGCACAGGTGCTGCTGGAGGTGACCGATGGCGCAGAGCAGCGTCCGCTGCACAGTGCAGCAGGGCTGGAAGTGCAGTGGCTGGCACGCGGCGGCGACCACCGCGCCGCTGGTCTGGCACTGGAAAACGCGCTGCGTGTCCTGCAAGCTGTCCCTCCTGAATCCCGGATTTATGTTGCCTGCGAAGCGGCAGCGATGCGTCGCATCCGCCGGCTGCTGGCCGATGAACTGGGCGTCAGCCGGAGCCAGATGGTGGGCCGGGGCTACTGGAAGCTGGACGAGGTCAATCACCCCGATCATGATTACGGCGATGATGAATGAGCCGATACCGTCCCGTGCACACCCAAAGGCGGGCCGGGATCGGCAACAATAAACGCATGGGCCATCCCCTTGTCGACATTCGCGGTCTGACCAAACGCTACGGCAGCGCCGTCGTGGTCGATGACCTGTCGTTTCAGATTGACCCCGGCGAATGCCTGGGCGTCATCGGCCCCAACGGCGCCGGAAAGACCACCACCATCCGCATGTGCCTGGGCCTGACGGCGCCCGACGCGGGAGATATCTCCTACTTTCTGAACGGGCGGGACAAAGGGCTGAACATGCCCAAGGATGCGCTAGCGATCAAAGCCAAGCTGGGTGTCGTGACCCAGTTCGACACCCTGGACCCGGATTTCAGCTGCGCCGAAAACCTGCAGGTCTATGGCCGCTATTTCGGCATGCGCGCTGCCCAGGTTCGCGCGCGAGTGCCCGGGCTGCTGGAATTTGCCTCGCTGTCGCACAAGGCCGACAGCAAGCCGGGCGAGTTGTCGGGCGGCATGAAGCGGCGCCTGAGCCTGGCGCGGTCACTCGTCAATGACCCGCTGCTGCTGTTGCTCGATGAACCCACCACCGGGCTGGACCCACAGGCGCGGCACCTGATGTGGGAGCGCCTGCAATTGCTGCTGCACCAGGGCAAGTCGATCCTGCTGACCACCCATTTCATGGACGAGGCCGAGCGCCTGTGCTCGCGCCTGCTGGTGTTGGACCACGGCAAAAAAATTGCTGAAGGCCAACCCAAGGCGCTGATTTCCCAGCACCTGGAACCCGACGTGGTCGAGGTGTATGGGGTCGGCGCGCTGGCCCTGGCCGAATCAGCCGACCACGCCGCGCTGCGCGCGCTGGCCGCACGCGTGGAAGTCAGCGGAGAAACCGTGTTTTTCTACACCCAGGACGCGCGCCAGCTGCTGGACCGGCTGGCTTCCCACAGCAATTTGCGCACACTGCACCGCCCCGCCAACCTGGAAGACCTGTTTCTCAAACTGACCGGCCGTCAGATCAGGGAGGATGCGTGATGGAAAGAGGCCATGAGCCGATGGCAGAGGTCGCAGAGCCAGAGGCAGGCGCAGGGGCCATCGCACGCAGCGATGGCCCGCCACTGGCAAGCACAGCCCCGCTTCGTGCTGAAAGGGGCAACGCGCCGCCGGAGGTACGCGAAGGCTCAAGCATGGGGACCCGTTCCATGGCCGGGCCGCCCCAAGGTCGAACAGGCTCCCGGGGGGGCAGCGGAATAAACGCAGTGACGCGCGTAGGGGCTCCCTCCATTTGGCGTGCTCCCGATTTGTCGGCCCGCTGGTGGCCCGTCTTCCTGCGCAACCTGCTGGTCTGGCGCAAGCTGGCCATTCCCAGCCTGGTCGGCAATATTGCCGAGCCGCTGATGTGGCTGGTGGCTTTTGGGTATGGCATGGGCGCGCTGGTGGGTGAGGTCAGCGTGGGCGGCGAAGGCGCTTCCAAAGTCCCCTACATCCTGTTCCTGGCCAGCGGCTCGATTTGCATGAGCGCCATGAACGCCGCGTCCTTCGAGGCGCTGTATTCGGCGTTTTCGCGCATGCATGTGCAAAAAACCTGGGACGGCATCATGAATGCGCCGGTCAGCCTGGACAGCGTGCTGCTGGCCGAGATGCTGTGGGCGGCTTTCAAGGCGCTGTTCACCGTCACGGCCATCCTGGGCGTGATGCTGGCACTGGGCATCAGCCACAGCCCCAAGCTGCTGCTGGCCTGGCCGATTTTGCTGGTGGTCGGCATGATGTTTTCATGCATCGCGCTGATTTTCAATGCGCTCGCCAAAGGCTACGACTTCTTCACCTACTATTTCACGTTGGTGCTCACGCCCATGATGTTTCTGAGCGGCGTGTTTTTCCCGCGCGAGCAGTTGCCGACGCTGGTTCGCATCATTTCCGACTGGCTGCCGCTGACCAACGCGGTAGAGATCGTCCGCCCGCTGTTCATGGACCAGTGGCCGCAAGCGCCTTGGCGGCATGGCCTGGTGCTGGTGGTTTACACCGTACTGGCGTACTGGGTGGCGCTGGCGCTGACGCGCCGACGGTTTCGGAGTTAGGGCCATCAGCGGCTGCCTGCACTGGGCGCGTTCAAGTCCCAAGTGCAACAGGTTTAAGCTTATCCGCCCATTAGGCCTTGAAGTCAAAGGCCCCTTCAGGCAAGAACAGCTCTCGGCAGGACACTTCCAGCCCAGCGACTTGCGCGGCCTCACATTGAGCCTGTGCGCAACCTCATCGAGCTGGCCTT